>NZ_BAAGIR010000017.1:0-28651 GCF_054658155.1 Alkalibacterium sp. m-11 | reverse complement strand
ATTTTTAAAAAATATGAAATTTTAAAATGTTGAATGGCTTCATACCAATCTTTGCCTCTGTCGATTTATTTTTTACCGACCTTCTAACGTTAGACACACCAAGGCATTTCAGAATCGAAAATGATTCGAGGATTATTACATGCTTCTCATCTATAGCAATTGAAAACGCTATAACGATTGTAGGTATAGTATTTATTTTAGGTTAAGTCCTTAAACTCCTCCCAGGGGCACGGCAGAAGATATAAAGCAATAAATTACTGATTCCTTCTCATCTCCTTTAATGCATCTAGCATCATCCACTCACTTACGGTATCATTAAACACAAGATTTATGGGGAGGAATAATTATGACAGATATTAAACTGATTGAAGCGTTGAGTAATGCACCTGGAGCACCGGGATTTGAGGATGAGGTCATTGACGTCGTTTTGAAGCACAAAGGAAGCCTGAAGGCAAAAAAAGACAGTCTTAAAAATCTGTACCTTTATCCGAAAAATTATGATGCGTCCAAACCGACACTCATGCTGGATGCTCATTTAGACGAAGTCGGGTTTATTGTCAGCTACATAGACCAGAACGGCCTTTTAGGAATCGAAATGCTCGGACGCTGGGAATGGTATAACGTGTCGGCTCACCTGTTCAAAGTTAGAAACAGAGACGGCCAGTATATCAAAGGCATCGTGGGTTCCAAGCCTCCACACTTCCTGACACCGGAAGAACGGGATAGCGGCCTGACAATGAAAGACATGAAGCTGGATATCGGGGCGACTTCACGTGAAGAAGTCATGGATACGTTCGGTATCGAGGTCGGAGCGCCTATCGTTCCAGATGTCACGTTCGACTACAATGATAAAAATCAGACGATGCTAGGGAAAGCTTTTGACAACCGTCTGGGCTGTGCTGCAGTTATAGAAACATTGAAAGCTCTAGAAAACGAAGACTTACCAGTAAACGTGGTCGGTGCCCTGGCTGCTCAGGAAGAAGTCGGCTTAAGAGGAGCAACAGTAACTGCGAGACGAGTGGATCCTCAATTAGCTATTGTCTTTGAAGGGACGCCTTCTGACGATTATGCAAAACCGGTTGAATTGTCTCAAGCAAGAATGGGGCATGGTCCACAGATCAGGCACAAGGACAGCAGCTACATTGCCAATGAAGACTGGATCAGCTTGGCAAATAAAGTCAGCAAGACACACGCGATTTCTGTTCAGCATGCGGTGCGTGAAGGCTGCGGAACGAATGCCGGTCGTATTCATTTGAATAACTTAGGAGTGCCTGTTCTTGTCCTTGGTGTACCTAGCCGTTATGCCCATACGCATCACCTCTTCGCCTCTTTTGAGGACTTTAATCATACAGTCCAGCTGGCAGCTGAATCAATTAAAGCTATCGATCAGTCATTTTTGGACAAATTTGAAGTAGACTTTGATTAATCTTATATACGCTATAGAATAGAGAAAAACAGTCTGTACCCTGTCATCGGTGTACAGACTGTTTTTGTTAAATGTCCGGTGACTATCTGGTACGACAATCCTAATAAATCCAAAAAAAAGACCTCACTCTAATTAAAGAATGAGATCTTTAGAAAACTAGTTGATTACTTAGTTTTGCGAACGCGCTCTTGAATACGAGCTGCTTTTCCGCGCAGGTTACGTAGGTAGTACAATTTAGCACGACGTACACGACCTTGACGTAGAACTTCGATCTTAGCTACACGTGGTGAATGTACTGGGAAAGTACGCTCAACGCCGACACCGTTTGAAATTTTACGAACAGTGTACATTTCGCTGATTCCTTGACCACGACGCTTGATTACTACGCCTTCAAAAAGCTGAATACGTTCACGTTCACCCTCGACGATACGCGCGTGTACACGAACAGTATCTCCGGGACGAAAATCTGGTAAATCAGAACGTAATTGTTCTTGTGTGATTGCCTCAATTAATGGATTCATTTGCCTTCTCCTCTCGCGCAACACTCTTAAGTACTTGTCTCAGCGGAATATTGCGTAATAAGAGTGGTTGCCCACTCAATTACTTACTCTAACATATTACGTTTTACGTGTAAAGGTTATTTCCTTGATTCGTGTAAAAAATTTACTGCTGGTCGGATTCCTGATCCAATTGAAACTCTTTGATCCACTGCTGTTCTTGCTTAGTCAGATCCCGGTCCTCCAGCATATCAGGTCGTCTGAAGTAGGTTCGTTTGAGTGACTCTTTATGGCGCCATTCGTCTATTTTAGCGTGGTTCCCGCTCATCAGCACATCCGGCACACCCATGCCTTTATATTCAGCAGGACGAGTATAATGCGGATGTTCGAGCAGGCCGCTTGAATGTGAGTCAGTCTGAGCTGATGCGGCGTTACCTAGTACATTCGGAAGCAGACGGACTGAGGCATCGATCATGACCATAGCAGCCAGTTCGCCACCGGTCAGGACGTAATCTCCAAGAGAAACCTCATCCGTTACTAGAGAACGAATACGCTCGTCATATCCTTCATAATGCCCGCAGAGAAACACGAGATGTTCTTCTTCTGAGAATTCCTCGGCCATAGCCTGATTAAATGGCTTCCCTGCCGGATCCATCAGAATGACACGTTTTTTCGTTTCTGGTGAACGTTCCTCGATTGATTCCATTGCGTCAAAGAGCGGTTCGGGTTTTAAAAGCATACCTGCGCCACCACCATATGGTGTATCATCAACGACCTGATGCTTACCCTTACCGAATTGTCTGAAATTAACGCGATTCACTTCAACGATGCCTTTATCGATGGCCCGACTGACGATTGAATGACCAAGCGGCCCGTCGAACATTTCTGGAAACAGCGTGACGACATCTATTTTCATTAGTCCAGCCCTTCCATTACGTGTACTCTCACGACACGGTTTTCTATATCGACATCCAAAATAACTGGTTCAATATAAGGCAGGAGCAGATCCTTCTGATTCTGACGCTGAACGACCCAGACATCATTCGCTCCCGGAGATAAAACTTCCTTGACCTTGCCTATTTCTTCATCTGTATCATTGTCGATGACGGTACAGCCGATTATTTCATGAATATAGAATTCATTTTCAGGCAGATCCAGCAGCAAGTCTTCACCGACACGCAGGATACCTCCGACAAACTTCTGAACCTGATTGATGTTGTAGTAGTCTTCGAAAGTCAGGAGATCGAAATTCTTATGCTGACGATGTGAACGGACTGTCAGCTCTTCCTTTTCCCCGTCTTTGCCGAACCAGGTCAAAGGCGCGCCTTCATAGTATCGTGCTTCAGGGGTATTCGTGATCGAAATGACCCGGACCTCCCCTTTCAGTCCATGGGTGTTCACAACTTTTCCTACGTCAAAATATTCCATTGCCCTGCTCCTCTCAGTATAGAAAAGCTTCACGTACCGTTTAGCCTCGACAAGAAAATACCTTAGTAACTGTTTGAGCTTCAGCTCTTACAGTTATACTTGAGATCGACCGAGCGATAGCGAGTAGACCTTACAAGTTGTAGTGCTTTAGCACGTACAACTATTGTTGAGATCGACCGAGCGATAGCGAGTAGACCTTACAAGTTGTAGTGCTTTAGCACGTACAACTATTGTTGAGATCGACCGAGCGATAGCGAGTAGAGGAAATTTGCCCCGAATTGCTGTGACTCTAGCATTTCAATGCGTAGAGACAGAGTATGCGGAAGAAGAGCATCCTGCGCAATGGGTAAATTTATCTTTTTCTCGAGAGGTTGGTACGTTAAGCTAGACAAAAACTTAATTTATCATAAAAATTCATAAAAAAAGGGATGCACTCTAAGAGCCATCCCGGTTGTTTACCTGCTATTTGTGACCATCAAGCCTGCATACCAGCAGAATGAGTTAGTCAACGATGGTCAGTCGTACACGTTTTGGGCCATCGAACTGAATGCTGTACACGATTGCTCGAATCGCTTTGGCAATACGTCCGCGTTTACCGATCACACGTCCGACATCATCCGAATGAACTTCCAGCATATACTCGTGGAACTCATCGGTGTCTTTCAAGTCCAGCTTGATGTCTTCAGGATGACTCACTAATGGCTCGACAATAGTTGTAATCAGCTCGCGCATTTCTTTATCAGTCATAATACCATCCTTCTTAAATAGACTCAGTATACAGAAGGAAGAAAAGAAGGAGCGCCATGACTGACACAACCCATTCTTTTCTTCTTCATTGATTCATTTAGTTAGACCAATTACTTGCTGTACTTCTCATCGTGGAATTTTTTCATGATTCCTTCTTTAGAAAGTAAGTTTTTAACTGTATCAGATGGTTTCGCGCCATCTTTCAACCATTTCATTACTAACTCTTCATCGATTTTAACTTCAGCTGGAGTTGATACAGGGTTGTATGTTCCAACTTGCTCGATAATGCGTCCATCACGTGGAGCACGAGAATCAGCAACAACTAAACGGTAAAAAGGATTTCTTTTAGAACCCATACGTTTCATACGAATTTTTACTGCCATTTGACTTGCACCTCCTGTTAAATTGTAAAGATATCTTTTATAAAGACCCTTTAATCTGAGTTTTGCTCTTAATCAAACTCACGATATGTATCATACCACGGGAAAAAAAGATTGTAAAGTGTTTTTTCTTTACAGAGTAAAATTTTCAGGAAACAAGTAACATCACTGTTCATGGTATACTGGTTCTATAAGAAAGGATGGGTCAGATGACAATAGAAGATCAGGATTTTATCATGCGACAAGTCAAACTGATGGCCAAAGGGGTCGGCGTTTTTATGAGCCTGACCTCTTTGAAGGAACTGCTTAAACTGGAATTCTCTTTCGACGACGAACTGACTGATCAGGAAATCGACGGGATCATCTACTTGGCCCGTACTGAAGAACTGATTGACAAGAATATACTGTCGAAAAAAGAACTGGAAGAAGCATTAGGTGTCTCATCTGAACGAGTGGACCAGCTTCTCAATAATGAAGCATCCCCCAATGGAAAAGAACGTGACATCCTCGAGCAGCTTATTGAAGACAATCAGTACTGGATGAATCAGGACGAAACAGACCTATAATAACAGCGTGTACTCTCCTCTGCTTACTTATTATTCTTTACCAACGTTATTTGACGTAGAACGGGAATGAAAAAGCCAGGACCATAAAGTCCTGACCTCTCCTGTTGACCCAATTACTTCTTGCGTCTGATTTTTTTCTTCTTTTTCTTCTTGTTTTTCTTAGCCATGCCATTCAGTGCCATCTTACCGAGTTTACCTTTTACTCCGCCGCCCATCAGTTTATCAAGACCCGGTATGCCGCCCATGTTGCCTTTGGACATCTTGCTCATCATCTCTTTAGACTGCTTGAACTGCTTGATCAAGCGGTTGACTTCAGCGATGTCACGGCCAGATCCTTTGGCGATACGGCGTCTACGCTTCTGTGACAGGATATCTGGATTTTCACGCTCTTCTGGTGTCATGGACAGAACAATGGCCTTCATATGAGCAATGTCTTTAGGGTCCATCTGGAAATCAGCCATTCCTGGTACGTTGCTCATACCCGGAATCATTTTAAGGATGTCTTCCATCGGTCCCATATTGGTCATCTGATCCATCTGTTCGATGAAGTCATTGAAATCATAGCGGTTTTCACGCATTTTAGCGGCCAGTTCTTCGGCACGCTCTTCATCGACTTCCTGCTGAGCACGTTCGATCAGTGTCAGAATGTCTCCCATACCAAGGATACGGTTAGCCATACGGTCTGGATAGAATGGTTCAAGCGCTTCAAGCTTCTCACCAGTACCGGTGAACTTGATTGGTTTATTTGTAACGGAACGAATCGACAGCGCAGCACCCCCGCGTGTGTCACCATCAAGTTTCGTCAGGATCACACTGGTAATACCTAAACGGTCATTAAATGAATCTGCTACATTGACGGCGTCCTGACCAGTCATGGCATCCACCACAAGGAATATCTCATGCGGATTGACGGCAGCTTTGATGTCTTCCAGTTCGTTCATCAGGTTTTCGTCGATGTGAAGACGACCGGCCGTATCGATGATGACGACGTCGCGGTTCTCATCTTTTGCCTGCTGGATCCCTTTTTCAGCGATCTCGACAGGACTGACCTGGTCTCCCATACTGAAGACAGGGATATCCAAGTCGCGACCAAGGGTTTCCAGCTGATCGATCGCCGCTGGACGATAGATATCAGCTGCGACCATCATTGGTTTCTTGTTTTCGTGCTTGCGTAGATAATTTGCCAGTTTACCGGCAGTCGTTGTCTTTCCTGCCCCTTGCAGACCGGTCATCATGTAGATGGTCGGTCCCTGACCTGGATCGGCAAAAATGATTTTCTCCTGTTCGCCACCCATCAGTTCCGTCAGCTCGTCGTTAACGATCTTGACGACCTGCTGGCCCCCATTCAGGCTTCCAAGTACTTCTTCACCTAACGATTTTTCTCGTACGGTCTTAACAAAATTTCTAACTACTTTATAGTTGACATCGGCTTCCAGCAAGGCCAGTCTGACCTCACGCATGACGTCTTTTACATCCGCCTCAGTAACTTTTCCTTTCTTACGCAGTCCGGAAAAGGCATCCTGCAGGCGTCCTGTTAATCCTTCAAAGGCCATACCTGTTTCATTCCTCTCTCAATGAATCCAGACTGATCGCGTCTATCAGCTCGTGCAGACGCGTGTCTGATGCATGCTTCTCTTGAGCATACGCTTTTAATGTATCAACTGCGTCCTGTTTCTTATCGAATTCTTCCACCAGATGCAGCTTGCTTTCATAGTCCTGTAAAATAACTTCAGAGCGTTTGATGTTGTCATACACAGCCTGGCGACTCACTGAAAAAGCATCCGCGATTTCACCCAGTGAATAGTCATCGCCATAATATAACTTCATGTATTCCTGCTGCTTGGGCGTTAGGAGCGGATGATAGAATGCAAAGAGACTGTTCATACGCAGGGTTTTTTCCAGTTCCATAATCAGTGTTCACCTTTCTTCAGTTGAATCTCAGTTGTGTAACGAAATTAATTTAATTGGTCTGCGCAATCAGTTCCTTGAACAGGCCGTAAGCGAATTTCTCAGTATCGAATGGATGAAGGTCATTCATCGTCTCACCCAGTCCGACGAATTTCACAGGGATACCTAGCTCTTTACCGATAGCCAGGACGATTCCCCCTTTAGCCGTTCCATCCATCTTGGTCAGAACGATACCTGTTACGTCTGTTGTTTCCTGGAAGATCTTGGCCTGGTTCAAAGCGTTCTGCCCAGTTGTAGCATCCAGTACCAGCAGGGTTTCGTGCGGTGCATCCGGAATTTCTCTTGAAATGACGCGTTTCATCTTCTCAAGTTCGTTCATAAGATTCTTCTTGTTCTGAAGACGTCCTGCTGTATCTATCAATAGGATGTCAGCACCTGACTCACGAGCGGTCTTTATTCCATCGTAGACCACAGCAGCCGGATCTCCGCCTTGTTTAGTGGAAATGACTTCCGCTCCAACACGGTCTCCCCAGATATGCAGCTGTTCGATCGCTCCGGCACGGAAGGTGTCTCCCGCAGCCATGACGACTTTCTTGCCTTTATCGATATACTGATGAGCCATTTTCGCAATCGTCGTTGTTTTACCAACACCGTTGACGCCGACAAACAGAACAACTGTCAGCCCATCTGGATTCTCGTTGAATTCGTGATGATCCGGATTGCTTTCGCCGTACATGTCGACCATCGTCTGTACGATGACGCGCTCAGCATCTTTCATGCTTCTGACGTTCTCAACTTTTGATTCGTAGCGGAGTTTTTCAGCAATCTGCATGGTCGCTTCAAAGCCGACGTCTGATTCGATCAGCAGGTCCTCCAGTTCTTCGAAGAATTCCTCATCTTCATAGCGGAAGTTCGCCAGCAGTTCGTTTAAACGGCGAGTGAACGACACACGGGATTTCTTCAGTCCTTTTTCATACTGTTCGGTTTCTTTCTTGGTATCATCAGGTTCCAGTGTCGTGTCTTCGGCAGCGGAGTCTTCGACAACTTCCTTGACTTCATCCTCGACTACTTCCTGTGGTTCCGTCTGTTTTTCCGCCCCAGTAAAAGCGGATTTGATCTTGTCAAATAATCCCATAATGGATTCACTCTTTCTCTCACTTTTTATGACGCATATACAGTTAGTTTAACACATATTGTTCAATAGCATAAGCAACACCGTGCTCATCATTGGATTTAGTGACAATTTGAGAGGCGTCTTTGACGATATCTGTCGCATTGGCCATCGCTACACCTGTACCGGCTGTCTGAACCATAGCCAGATCGTTTTCCTGATCGCCGATCGCCATCATCTCATCAAGAGAGATGTCCAGCAGCTCGCTTAAAAGAATCAGGCCTTTCCCTTTGTCCACCGTCTTCGGGAGAACTTCAAGCAGGTTGTCCCGGGATTTCATGATTGTATAGCGGTCATGATACACCTGAGGGATATCCTTGATCTTTTGGTCCAGTTCCTCCTGGTGCCAGCACATGACAATCTTGTTGATGGCAAAGGATTCCGGAAAAGTGACCATATCAAGTGGTTTATAAGGCAGAGCCTTCATATGCTTGTGGTACTGAGACGGCTTGCCTTCTGGATAAGATGGTTCATAGACTGTATCCAGATCAATAAAGTTGCACGGCAGATCCAGGTCCTGACTCAACCGGTAGACGTCTTGAACATCTTCTTTAGATAAAGTGATTTCTCGAAGAGTTTCTCCAGTTCGTGTCCATTGGACCAGTCCGCCGTTATAGGTCAGACCCAGATCGCCTTCTTCGGTCAAATTGCAGTCTTCCAGTATCGACAGCATGCCTTTCAGTGGGCGTCCGGTAACCAGGACGATCTTCACGCCCTGGTCCTTGGCTTTTTGAATAGCTCGCTTGTTTTCTTCTGATACCTGGTGGTCACTGTTCAACAGTGTGCCGTCCAGGTCGATTGCGACTAGTTTGATTGACATAAGGTCCTCCTGTCAGGCTTGTTCGACGCGTTCATCCAGATCCTGAAGCTGAACGGATACCAGCTTGGACACGCCTTTCTCTTTCATAGTCACGCCGTAGAGAGAATCTGCTTCTTCCATGGTTCCCTTACGGTGCGTGATGACGATAAATTGAGTATCGGACGCAAATTCGTGCAGGTAACGTCCGAATCGGGTCACATTAGCTTCGTCCAGAGCCGCTTCGGCCTCATCCAGAATACAGAATGGGATCGGACGGACCTGTATAATCGCAAAGAGCAGCGAAAGTGCTGTCAGGGCACGTTCCCCACCAGACAACAGACTTAGTGACTGCAGTTTCTTACCAGGCGGCTGTGCCACGATTTCGATTCCTGATTCCAGCAGGTCATCCGGATCGGTCAGGCGCAGTTCTGCCCTTCCCCCTCCAAACATGCGTGGAAAGACAATCGCAAACTGATCTCTGACTTGACTGAATGTCTCGTAGAAACGTTTCTTGACTTCATTGTCCATCTGATCCATCGTGTCATACAGTTTTTCCTTCGCTTCAAGCAGATCCTGCTGCTGAGTGGCCAGGAATAAATGCCGTTCATGGACGCGCTCGTATTCCTCGATCGATCCGATATTGACCGGACCGAGTTCTTCAATGCCTCGTTTGAGCAGTTTCACCCGTTTCTGCGTGTCTTCCCGGTCGATGTCGTCGGGCTGATTCAGCTTAGCTTCTTCGTAACTGATCGTATACTCTTCAGACAAGTAATCCAATAGATGGTCGATCGACACATCCAGTCTTGAGATCTGAATATCCAGCTGGTTTTTCTCGCCTTGAAGATTGGACCGTCGTTCCTGAAGGTCAGCTGTACGCTCTTCCAGATCATTTACGGCTCTGTCCAGTTCGCTGTGCTCGGTCTTCAGTTTCTGTTCCGATGTGCGCAGCTCGTCTGCTTCAGCATTCAGCTGAGAAAGGCGGGCATCCAGGTCTTCCTTGGATTCCAGTTCCTCACCGCGTTCCAGTTGATCAAGGTCTTCTTTAATTGCTGAGATGGCCTCTTCGACCTGAGTAATCTGATCAGCCAGACTGTCTCGGCGGGAACGGGTAGACGCGAGAGCTTCCCGGGCCTGGTTCCAAGCTTCCAGAATCTCACCTTGTTCGGCCTGGAGTCGTTCTTTCTGTTCTTCTCTGTTTTCTTTTTCATCCGAGAGCTGATCCATTTCAGCTTTCAGACGGACCAGCGTCTCATCTGCTTCTGTTCGCTTAGACTGAACGTCTTTCAGCTGCTCGGACAAGGTGATTTCTTCTGAGCTTGCTTCATTGACTTCAAAGAGCAGACCTTTTTTCTCGCGCTCGAGACGTCTGACGGTCTCAGTCAGCTGAGACACTTCGTATTCCAGCTGCTTTTCAGCCAGACGCTTGTCTTCGCCCGACGCACGCAGGTCTTCCAGCTGTGCTGAAAGCTGTGTGCGCTGCTCCTGTTCTGTGCGGTTCTCTTCTTGTCTGAGTGACAAGGTCTTTTCCAGTTCGTCGATTTGAATGCGCAGCGCCTTCTCTTCTTTCTTCTGAGAAAAGAGGTGAGCGTTGGAGGAGCGCTTGCCGCCCCCACCGGTCATGGACCCACCGGCATTCATCACGTCGCCTTCCAGACTCACGACACGGACACTGTACTGGACCGCTTTAGCGATCGCATTGGCCGACTGAAGGTCTTTGGCCACGATAGTCGATCCTAACAGGTTCTTCATCACAGAAGATACCTTATCGTCGTACTGGATTAGCTCACTGGCGATTCCGATGTAGCCGTCCGTGCTGCCGGCACGTGAAATGTGATGTCCGGCAACCGAACGCGGTTTAATCGTTGTCAACGGCAGGAAAGTCGCGCGTCCGGCACGCTTCTGTTTCAAGTGCTGGATCGCATCTCTTCCTGCTTTTTCGTCTTCGACTATAACGAACTGACTGGCTGCACCTAAAACGACATCGATCGCTTCCGTGTAGTCAGTCGGTACATCCATCATGTCTGCGACCGTTCCGACGATGCCATCCAGCTGATTTTTGGCTGTCATAACGGCTTTAACCCCGGCAAAGTAACCAGCGTAGTTTTCCTGCATTTCAGCCAGACTCTGCTGCTTGGCCTGAGCCCGGTTCAGCTGCTGCTGGAGCTGACTGATGCGGGAGGCTTTTTGTCCATAAGATGATTCAATATCATCCAGACGTGTTTTGGTCTCTTTAAATGAGCGAAGCAGGTCGTCCAAGTCTGTCTTCAGTGCTTTTAGTTCTGCTTCCTTCTCTTTAAGTGACGCTTCGGTTTCAGCTAGTTTCTCCGTCACGTCTCTGACCGCTTTATTCTGCTTTTCTGACGACAGTGATGTCTGGTTAAGCTGTCTGGTTAGGTAAGTTTCTTCATTCTTTAATGACGTCTTTTCCTGCATCGCTTCGATATAATCGGCACGCAGGGCTTCCATCGCTTCTTCCTTGTTTCCAAGGAGGCGTTTCAGCTGGTCTTCTTTCTGTGTATAGTCGTCTTTCAGCTGGCTGACCTGTTCAGACTGATCTGAATACGTCTGCTTGACCTCGGCCATCTGTTCTTTCAGCTCGGACAGCTGTCGTTCTTCACGCTCTAACAGTCCCTGTTTCTCGCTAAGGAAGGCATCCTGATGCTTTTCCTGTTCTTCTACCAGTCTTAAGCTGGCTTCCGTCCGCTCAATCTGCTTGATAGACTCGATATGCTGGTCATGAATGGCGTCCCGTCTAGTCTCGACCTCATGGAGTGCCTGTTTCTTTTCTTTAATAATCTGAGCATTCGAATCGATCTCCTGAGTCAGCTGCAGAACATGCTTGGAAAATTGTTCGGCTTGTTCCTTACTGCTTTTCTGATCCTGAACGTATTCGTCGATCTTCATGACCGACAGAGCAATATCCAGATCTGTCAGTTCTTCCTTCTGTTTGACGAAACTTTCCGCAATGTCTTTCTGCTCTTTAAGCGGTTCTAACTGAGCCGTTAGTTCATACAAAATATCCTGAACCCGGTCCAGATTGTCCTGTGTCTCAAACAGCTTGCGTTCAGCCTTTAGTTTTTGAGTCTTATACTTGAAGACACCGGCCGCTTCTTCAAAGATTGCCCTGCGGTCTTCAGCTTTGCTGTTGAAGATGGCTTCGACCTGTCCCTGAGAGATGATGGAAAAGGACTCTTTTCCTAAACCGGAATCCATGAACAGATCCACGATATCTTTCAGACGGCAGTTTTCCTTATTGATGAGGTAGTCGCTGTCTCCGTTACGGTTGATTCGGCGGGTCACACTGACCTCTTCGAATTCCACAGGAAGAAAGCCATCCTGATTGTCCAGAACCAAGGTGACTTCCGCAATGTTTATTGACTTTCTAAGATCCGTACCGGAAAAGATCACATCATGCATCCGGCCGCCTCGTAAGGTCTTGGCTGACTGTTCACCCATGACCCAGCGGATCGCCTCGATAATGTTCGACTTGCCGCTCCCATTCGGACCGACTACCGCCGTGATCCCTTCTGTAAAGTCCAGAACCGTCTTGTCGGCAAAAGACTTGAACCCTTTAATTTCTAATCGTTTTAATTGCACGTGATCGTCTCTCCTTCATAGTATTCGACTGACGCATGAACACTACGACTCATTCGAATCTTCCAGCATCTCAAGCGCCACTTTCGCTGCGGCCTGTTCTGCTGCTTTCTTGGAGCGTCCCACACCTTTTCCAAAAAGATCGCCTTCGACATTGACTTCAACGACGAATTCTTTCTGGTGGTCGGGACCTCTCTTGTCCACTACTGTGTACTCGATCGTCACTACACCATTACGCTGCAGCAACTCCTGTAAAGCCGTCTTGTGATCCATCCCATGAGAGAAAGCACCGGAATCAATTTTTGGAAATAAAATGGCTTTTAAAATGTCTTTTACGACATCCATTCCCTGATCCACAAATACCGCACCAATGAAAGCTTCGAACACATCACACAAAAGTGACGGGCGTGTCCGGCCGTTCATCTGTTCTTCCCCTTTGCCCAAACGTACAAACTGATGAAGATTATACTCCTTGGCCAGTTTAGCCAGACTCTCCGCTCGTACGATCGACGCACGCATGCGAGTCAGCTGCCCCTCAGGATGATTCGGGTATTTATGATAGAGATATTCCGACACGGTCACTTCAAGTACCGCATCGCCTAAAAATTCAAGCCGTTCCAAATTTCTGATCTGTTCGTCACGATGATCATTCGCATAGGATGAATGGGTAAACGCCTCGATCAGAACTGACCGGTCATTGAACGTCACACCAAACTGATCGTAAACATGCTGAACCAACTTTTTCATTAACTTCTTCACCTCACTTAACCAATACCCCTCTAGTATACTTGATTTTATGCGAAAAATAAACACACGGTCGCATCAAGCTAGGGATTTTCTGAAATATTGTATTCAGATTTTTTAATCTAGAGCAAGCATTAAGAAATATAAAAAATAATATAACTGAAAATATAGTTTATAATCATCCGTTGAAGACCTTTTCATGATATAATAAATAAAATTAATTTAGTTATGGAGTGAGTAGATATGTCAAATTTAGTTTTAGGACTTGATATAGGCATTTCAAGTGTTGGATGGGGAATCATTGACAAAGACACTAATGAAGTAGTTGATGCAGGTGTTCGTCTGTTTGAAGAAGCAACTCGTAATGCAAATGAAGAAAGAAGAAGTTTCAGAGGCGCCCGGAGACTGAAGCGTCGACGTAAACATAGACTTGAACGAGCAAGGGAATTTTTAGAGTTTAATGGCTTATCTTGTGAAGGAATACATAACATTGATCCCTATAATAGTAGATATTATGGACTTAGAAAAGAAATTTCAGAAAAAGAATTAGCTGCAGCCCTCTACCATCTCATTAAAAGACGTGGGACAACAATCGATACACCGGAAGAAGATGAAAAGACCTCGGGAAGTGAATTATCTACAAAAGAACAGCTAAAAAGAAATGCAAAAAAACTGGAGGATCACTATATTATCGATATCCAGTATGCCAAGTTGAAAAATAATGAACCAGTAAGAAATCACACGAATCGCTTTAAAACGAGTGATTATATTGATGAGGCAAAAGCTTTATTGGATTTTCAGCGTCAGTTCCATAAGCAAATTGATGATGAATTTGTTGAAGGCATTATTGAACTAATCAATAATCGCCGGCAGTATTATGAAGGTCCAGGTTCCAAGAAATCTCCTACCCCTTATGGTGAATGGTTTTTCGATGAAAATGGCATCCTTCAACACGAAACGATGATTAACAAGATGCGTGGACGAGGGACTTATTTTACTGATGAACTGCGTATTCCCAAAAAAGCTTATACAGCTGAATTATTTAATTTGCTTAACGATTTGAATAACTTAAGGTTCCCTGGTGATGAAACTGGAGAGATGGATTCTCTTTCTAGAGAACAAAAAGAATACTTAATAGAGACCTATGCTAAGAAAGGAAAAAAAGTTACACTTAAAAACATTGCAAAGCTTATAGGTATATCTAATGAGTTGGATATCAAAGGTGCAAGACTGGATTTAAAATCAAATAAGCCTATTTTTACAGAATTTTCAGGATTTAAAAAGTTGAAATCTTTATTGAAAGAGGTCTCCATCCCCTCTTCATTTTTTGAAAATAGAGATTTACTGGATGCGATTGCCGAAATACTCACTGCTGAAAAAAGTCTGACCCGTCGTGAAGAACAATTGACTCAATTATTTAGAGAAACGTTTGAAGAGGATTTGGCGGAAGTTACACAGGCACTAGTTCAAGATACCTCTTTCAAGGAATACCATGCCTTATCTAAAAAAGGAATGGAGCTTATTTTACCTGAACTTTGGGAAACTAACAAAAACCAGATGGTCCTCTTCACTGAGCATGGATTAGGTAAAAACCGTCTGGAAAACCTTCAAAAAGGACCGCATATTCAGTTTGATGATGAGGCTATTTTAAGTACAGTAGCCAAACGTGCTCACCGGGAAGCAATTAAAATTACGAATGCAGTTAGAAAACAGTATGGAGAATTAGCCTATGTTGTAGTAGAAATGGCAAGAGAGAAAAATAGTGACGATGAGAAGAAAAAATACAGAGATTTCCAGAAGAAACAAGGCGACTTCGAGAAGAAAATGGCTAAGCTGCTTGATGTGAAAGAACTTAAGGACCTGAAACTTTCCGGCAAGCAAATGATGGCACTGAAGTTAATGGATCAACAGGATTACAAGTGTATTTACAGTGGACGACAGATCTTGCCTCAGGACATAAAAAATGATCCGACGCGCTTTGAGATTGATCACATCATTCCACTTTCCTACTCTTTCGATGACAGCCAGCAGAATAAAGTTCTGTGCTACAGAGCAGAGAATCAGGATAAAGGTCAGCTCACTCCCTTCCAATACTTTTCAAGTGGAAAAGCAAAACGGTCATTTGAAGAATACAGAGTGGACTGTACTAATCTGTTCAAATCTAAGAAAATGTCTAAGCATAAACTGAATTATCTATTAGAGCAAAGAGATGTACAGCATGATCCGGAAATTCAGAAAGACTTTATCAATAGGAATTTAGTAGATACACGTTATGCTATGCGCAGCTTTTCGTCTAACCTCAGAACTTTTTATATGAATAATGAGATCGAAACTAAAGTCCTGTCGATTAGAGGAAGCTTCACAGCTGCTTTAAGAAGACGTGCCAGACTGAATAAGGACAGAGATGAGAGTCATGCGCATCATGCTATTGATGCACTGATAGTAGCAGCTATTGGAGCGACTCCTATTTTGAAGCAGCTTAATGCAGTTAAATTTAGTAGAGACGGTGTCGTCGCAGATAAGGAAACAGGAGAAGTGTTATCAGAAGACAAAATCTTCGGCTCCCCGACTCTCAAGTTCATCAACAGCTTGAGAAGCATGGAGAACAAAGTGAAGTACTCACATAAGGTCGATAGAAAACCAAACAGAACAATGACTAATCAGACGCTCTACTCTACTCGAGAAAAAGGTGGAGAAAAATATACAGTAGGAAAAGTGAAAAACATTTATGAACTCGATAAAAACGGATTTGTTGCCTTGAAGAAAAGAATTGATAAGAATCCGGACAACTTCCTGATGGCTCAACATGATCCAAAAACCTGGGAATTAGTCATGAAAGTTATCGAAGAACATAAACATGCAGAAAATCCATTTCAGGATTACTATAACGAACATGGCTTTATACTCAAAGACGGAAAAGTACCGGTTAAGAGTTTGAAGTATCTGGATAGTAAATTAGGCATTCATGTTGACATTACGGATAAATACCCAGGTGCCAAGAAAGATGTGGTTCTTCTAAGTCGTAAAAGTATACGTATCGATGTTTATATGAATGAAGAAGGAAAATATAAATATTTAGGTGTTCCTTATAACTGGTTCAAAAAAGTGGGCAATGAATATGTTCTTGATTTGGACAAGTATTACGGGAAAGATGGGCTGGCTGCTCCTTATAAAAATATAGACGAGTCGTATGAGTTTCAATTTAGTCTTTATAAGAATGATCGGATTTCGTATGATAAGTACGAGAAGATAGTTAATCCAGAAACTGGTGAAAAGGAAAGTAAGTTGATTCACTATGATAAGTTATTTAGGGGAGATAATAATCCAAGAACAAATAGGTTTGAAGTCAAAGATATAAGTTATTGGACAAGTGCTCAACAAATGCCTTCCATTGGACCACTAATGGCTATCCGAAAGTACGCAGTTGATACTTTAGGAAACGAATACCTAATAGAAAATGAAGATTTTAAGGATAAAATCAAAGCAATTTAAAATAGAGGGTTTACATCTGTCTCCTTTCTTGGTAATATAAAGTTGTCCTCGACGGAGGACTCCTTTATACCAAAGGTTGAGAGAACCTACCAAAAAAAGGCTTTATGCCGAAATCACAGATGAAAGCCCCTTAATTGGGGCTTTTTCTGTATACAAAATTAGTTTAAGGGGTGAAATATAATGAGCTGGCGCATCGTATATATAGAAAAAGCAGATCAATTACGTCTGTACTTGGACAATTTAAAAGTAATTAGAGATGAGTCGGAAATACTTATCCCTCTTTCTGATATCCATACAATCATTGTTGATAATCAGCAGACCATAGTGACTGCTCGAATCATAAATAAATTAGCAAAGTACCATATATTAATGGTTTTCTGTGATGAAAAGCACCTGCCGAATACATATATCCTATCCCCTCATAGTCATCATCAATCTTCTAAAATTCTTAAAAAACAAATCAGTTGGACAGAACAGATCAAACAACTTATGTGGCAACAGATCATTCAAATTAAGATCTATAATCAAGCATCCGTATTAAATCATTTAAAAAAGGATGATAAGGTGATTCATCAGTTATTTGAGTTAGGCGAAACGGTCCAACTAGCCGATCGCACAAACCGTGAAGGACATGCAGCTAAACTGTATTTTAAAACACTATTTGGGAACTCCTTCATTAGAGATCGAGACAGCCTTGACGGAATCAATTCAGGATTAAATTACGGTTATATCGTCTTGAGATCAACAGTTGCTCGAAGCATTATTGCTCATGGTCTCCACCCCGCTTTAGGAATTGGTCACATTAATCAGTATAACGCCTTCAATCTGGCAGATGATCTAATCGAACCTTTCAGACCTATTGTTGATTTATGGATCAGTATCTTAATGAGTGAAAAAGATTATTTAGATAAACAGACGAAACAGAAATTGGTGTATTTGATAAGTAACAACAAAATTTTGATTGGCAATCAAAAACAAACAATACTTAATGCAATAAGCATTCTCATCCAAAGTTACATCAAATCGATGGATGAAGAAAATCCAGATCTACTGCTTTACCCAGCTAATGGGATCGCCATATAGATTCATGAGACTTATGTTATTTTTTGATTTGCCAATGAATACTCGTAAAGAAAGACGCGCCTACACTCGTTTCAGAAAATACCTTATATCAAATGGTTTCACAATGGTTCAATTCTCTGTCTACTCTAAGATTTTTCCTAACCGAAGTGCATTAGATACCTATATGGTTACGTTAAGACAAAACCTTCCATTTCATGGATCCGTGAGGGCAATGGCTGTGACGGAAAAGCAGTACAATAAAATGTATCTACTCGTTGGAGATAAAACTGTAACTGAAAATACTCTAAGCGATAATACCATGGTGATATTATGAAAGAATGGACATTTGATGATCACTTTCATTCAAGGATATTGATCGACAAAGTAACGATTCTAAAAGGCAAACCTGAAGAATGGAAAGACTGTATTCATTATATTAGGGAGGCATTCTTGAATAAGAAAGTCGATTTACGCGAAGGTAATGAGAGATTAAACAGCAATGATTTCCAGTTAAATATAATGTCTTATTCCGACTCCTTCCCGTTAACTAATATTTTCAATAATGAGAAGCAATTATTGGAATCATTTTATTCCTATATGGAACTCTCTCCTATCTATAAGCAATTCGTAGAAAGCTGGGAGGATCTTCAGGAAGAAGTTCAATTTCTTAACGATACTTTCGGTAATGAGATCAAGATACAACTGAATGATTTCAGTAAAAAAATGATGAAAAAGAATATCTCGACGGAGTTCAATCATTCTGATCGAATTACCGAGTTTAAACAAACAATCAAGCTTGCAAAACATTTGAATAATGACAAGCAAAATATATTCTTTATAATTAGTCCTGAGGATCATTTCGATTTAAGCGAGCTGGAAAAGTTAGATCAGTATTTACAAGCTGCACCTGAACAATTTATCGTTATAACATCATACCCATTTCGAGGAATGGCGAATATTGTGTTCAAAGAAAAAGTCATTAATCATGTTATTCTGGAGAACTATCGATCGACTATTCAAGAGTGGCTTCCCTTCGTATTCGACCCGGATGAGTTTGACGAGGCAAAAAATTGGTATATTGACACTGTGGATAAGTCGGACGGAAATCTATTGATTTTATCTCTGTCGTCTGTGGATAAACTCACTGCGTTTATTTACTTGTTCTTATTAGTACATCTTACACATATACCATACAAAGTTGATTACACTGGCATTCCTGATGAATTTATTAAATTCATTGATACAGTTACAACTGGTAGGGTATAATGAAAATGGCATTTTGGTACTCTCTCATCTTTTGGTATAAAGGAACTACAAGATTACAATACTATTCATGAAGAATATTTTGGTACTCTCTCATCTTTTGGTATAAAGGAACCAGTCGTAGAAAAGGAAGTGAATGGACAGAATTTTGGTACTCTCTCATCTTTTGGTATAAAGGAACCACGGCTGAATTACTCCAACAAATAATCGAATTTTGGTACTCTCTCATCTTTTGGTATAAAGGAACCAGTCGGGGAGATGTGGACACGTTGACATAATTTTGGTACTCTCTCATCTTTTGGTATAAAGGAACTAAAACGTTAATCTAACATCATTATAACATATTTTGGTACTCTCTCATCTTTTGGTATAAAGGAACGATCGAGTGCGAGAGCTGGAAGATTCCCAAATTTTGGTACTCTCTCATCTTTTGGTATAAAGGAACAGGAACGGTTTAATAAATGTTTTATGCCGGATTTTGGTACTCTCTCATCTTTTGGTATAAAGGAACGAGGGTGGGAGCAAAGACCTTATCGGAACAATTTTGGTACTCTCTCATCTTTTGGTATAAAGGAACAAACCCTGGAGCGGTTTTAGGCGCAGTCGGATTTTGGTACTCTCTCATCTTTTGGTATAAAGGAACCTGCAAGCGACATCTTAGATAGAACTGGTCATTTTGGTACTCTCTCATCTTTTGGTATAAAGGAACATATAGAGGTGATTATATGTTAAACGCTGAATTTTGGTACTCTCTCATCTTTTGGTATAAAGGAACATGCAGCATTGAAGAACGGCGACATTACTTATTTTGGTACTCTCTCATCTTTTGGTATAAAGGAACATAGAGGTTACTTACTGGAACAACGGTATCATTTTGGTACTCTCTCATCTTTTGGTATAAAGGAACAGGAGCGGTTTAATAAATGTTTTATGCCGGATTTTGGTACTCTCTCATCTTTTGGTATAAAGGAACATTACAACTCCAGCGATCCTACTTCGGGTCATTTTGGTACTCTCTCATCTTTTGGTATAAAGGAACGATGCTCAATGAGCGATACGCTCGAAGACAATTTTGGTACTCTCTCATCTTTTGGTATAAAGGAACTTTTTGGCTTTTTTAAGTCCTAGATAATAGATTTTGGTACTCTCTCATCTTTTGGTATAAAGGAACTTCGTTTGAATACTGGTGTCGAGTTGATCCATTTTGGTACTCTCTCATCTTTTGGTATAAAGGAACTAGAATCTTGGTCGAGAGATGGGCTGACCGATTTTGGTACTCTCTCATCTTTTGGTATAAAGGAACGAAAGAGGCGGTTACGAAAACCGGGCGATGATTTTGGTACTCTCTCATCTTTTGGTATAAAGGAACTCAATACGCTGGATCATTTGCTCGGCCATTATTTTGGTACTCTCTCATCTTTTGGTATAAAGGAACAAAACAGGCAATAGAATTTATTGAAAGTAAATTTTGGTACTCTCTCATCTTTTGGTATAAAGGAACTCATGGCTGAATACCGCCACGGACGACAACATTTTGGTACTCTCTCATCTTTTGGTATAAAGGAACATATTGCAAGCAATATATGACCTTGACCCAATTTTGGTACTCTCTCATCTTTTGGTATAAAGGAACCTGGATGCACGTAACAATCCGCTCCGCTGCATTTTGGTACTCTCTCATCTTTTGGTATAAAGGAACTTTTAGATAGCGATGAGGTGTCCACATGAATTTTGGTACTCTCTCATCTTTTGGTATAAAGGAACATCAGCGTGTTTGGTCCACTTGCTAATTCAATTTTGGTACTCTCTCATCTTTTGGTATAAAGGAACTAAAACCTTTGTGTGTATTCAACTTTCCTTATTTTGGTACTCTCTCATCTTTTGGTATAAAGGAACAATAAAGGAGCTGGAACACCTGATGATTACATTTTGGTACTCTCTCATCTTTTGGTATAAAGGAACCTCATGGTGTAGATTACTACGTGCCAGCCGATTTTGGTACTCTCTCATCTTTTGGTATAAAGGAACCTCCCCACTGTAGTTATATCGCCGATACCAATTTTGGTACTCTCTCATCTTTTGGTATAAAGGAACAAACACTAGACAAACTAATTACTAAGGCGGATTTTGGTACTCTCTCATCTTTTGGTATAAAGGAACAACGGACTTCATCAATTGTGTGGCGTGGCGATTTTGGTACTCTCTCATCTTTTGGTATAAAGGAACATAAAGTGAGACAACTAGGCTATGACCCTGATTTTGGTACTCTCTCATCTTTTGGTATAAAGGAACTTTTTAAATGCATCCAACTTATACTCAGCTATTTTGGTACTCTCTCATCTTTTGGTATAAAGGAACCATGCCGGCATCTTCTACCGGCTTGAAAGAATTTTGGTACTCTCTCATCTTTTGGTATAAAGGAACTCTATTGACGGTAGGCGCCCAACGGTACCGATTTTGGTACTCTCTCATCTTTTGGTATAAAGGAACATACTAAAAGAGAGAGGAATGGTAAACATGATTTTGGTACTCTCTCATCTTTTGGTATAAAGGAACGCTGAATTACAACATATTCAAGAAAACACGATTTTGGTACTCTCTCATCTTTTGGTATAAAGGAACTATGACAATTGTTTACTCTTTCAAGCCGGTATTTTGGTACTCTCTCATCTTTTGGTATAAAGGAACTGAGCGGTCTGATCCTCATTATCAATCAGGATTTTGGTACTCTCTCATCTTTTGGTATAAAGGAACACTATGTTCGTATCAGTAATAGACAGCACTATTTTGGTACTCTCTCATCTTTTGGTATAAAGGAACAAATAATCATACTGTCACAAATCATAATGGATTTTGGTACTCTCTCATCTTTTGGTATAAAGGAACGGCTAGAGGAGGTATAAGATGGCAGATTATATTTTGGTACTCTCTCATCTTTTGGTATAAAGGAACTCCATAGTGTAAAACCGTGAGCATATGTTTATTTTGGTACTCTCTCATCTTTTGGTATAAAGGAACGTCGTAATGGCGAAATCTATTTAGTCCCAGATTTTGGTACTCTCTCATCTTTTGGTATAAAGGAACTTTGCTGGCGTGTGTACTTATTACACTCTTATTTTGGTACTCTCTCATCTTTTGGTATAAAGGAACACAGATGACGAAATACAACTTGTCTTCAGTATTTTGGTACTCTCTCATCTTTTGGTATAAAGGAACGTATCTAAGTTTTTGGTCAACTGCATCTCTATTTTGGTACTCTCTCATCTTTTGGTATAAAGGAACCAATACTTGATGAAGGATAGGCGCAACTTGATTTTGGTACTCTCTCATCTTTTGGTATAAAGGAACTCGGATGGTCATCTTCTCGTTTCCGCCTGTATTTTGGTACTCTCTCATCTTTTGGTATAAAGGAACATGAGCGCAAAAGAAGTCACTATCAAGCAGATTTTGGTACTCTCTCATCTTTTGGTATAAAGGAACTTCACAGATAAAAGACGATGTAAAGCCATTATTTTGGTACTCTCTCATCTTTTGGTATAAAGGAACCGGGACTAGCCAGCTCAAATATCAGTATAGATTTTGGTACTCTCTCATCTTTTGGTATAAAGGAACAACGCCAGCAAGCCAAAGCCTAGAGCGACTATTTTGGTACTCTCTCATCTTTTGGTATAAAGGAACGATCGAATTGGACGAAGCCAAGCGTCACGCATTTTGGTACTCTCTCATCTTTTGGTATAAAGGAACTGACTGTTTACAGACATATGTCGGGCGTTGATTTTGGTACTCTCTCATCTTTTGGTATAAAGGAACATAAAGACGACACGCAGACATTAACCACATATTTTGGTACTCTCTCATCTTTTGGTATAAAGGAACGACAACAACAACAAGCAAGTGATTAAGGCGATTTTGGTACTCTCTCATCTTTTGGTATAAAGGAACTCCCCATTTAAAATAAAAGTGGCAGGCAAGATTTTGGTACTCTCTCATCTTTTGGTATAAAGGAACGATTTAGTGCTATCCGTTATTGACGAGGAAATTTTGGTACTCTCTCATCTTTTGGTATAAAGGAACAATTAGATCAGTATGAAGTCTATGAAGACGATTTTGGTACTCTCTCATCTTTTGGTATAAAGGAACAATTTGGTTTGAAATACTACACGGACGTAAATTTTGGTACTCTCTCATCTTTTGGTATAAAGGAACGAGCCAGCTTTTCTTATAGTGGCGGTTTCAATTTTGGTACTCTCTCATCTTTTGGTATAAAGGAACGCGCCTGTATTAATAGTTGTTGCAGCAATAATTTTGGTACTCTCTCATCTTTTGGTATAAAGGAATATCGCTACCGTGTGTAGCTATTAAAAGGAGATTTTGGTACTCTCTCATCCTAGGACCAAACTATGCAGGTCATATCATTGAATATATATCTGCAAATTTATTTTCTATACCAAAAAGACGCAACCGATGTTCATCGACTGCGTCTCTTTTCAGTAAATTATTATATTTTCATTTTCTGATCTTTATCCAGACAGCATTTTTTATATTTCTTGCCGCTGCCACAGTGACAAGGATCGTTGCGTCCAAGTTTTTTGCTCAGAACTTGATTGCCAGCAGATGTATTACCAGCAGCACTGTACCCTAAATCTTTTAATTCTTGATTCGTATGCCCTTTATTTGTCCATAGTCTTACATTATCCTGAAGCTTCCTGACTAACCTTTTGACTTTATCTCTTTGCTGTTTGTTATAAAATTCCACACCCATGTTACTAAGTGTAGACATGACTGTACCAAAACTCGCATTGACTTCGATCATTCCTTCTGCGTCTTCGCAGACGGCTTCCGCTCGTTCTTCATTTCCATCTAAGTGATATTTTAATATGTGCTCATAAAGCTCATGGTAAGCTTCAGACTTATAGAAATAAAACTGATCCAGATACTTCATTAATTCAACTTTCTCAGGAATGTAACGCGGCTTACCTGCTTGCTTAGCCAAGGTTTCATCCAAATCATCGTATACGAGAATTGTTTCATGAGCGAAATAATCGCCTTCTTTATAGGCAAAGCGTCTTTCGATTTCCTGAACCGATGTGTCGAAACAATCTTCGACGTCTTGAGGAGAAATTTGCTCCTCGTTTTGCTGATTATAGATCTCAGCGACCACATCTCTATGCACCAAGCCATAAAGACGGGTCAAAGTTACAATATATTTTGAAAGTAAATTCATGTTATTCACACCCCAGTCAGTCTTTAAGAAAACATTTCAATATAATTAAGCCCATTTCATATTTATCGCATATAACACTTAATAAATCAAATTTTCCAGAACATAATTAAAGGAATCCCTCCATATGGCACATTTAGGTTGTCTAAATAAAGACAAGTACTCCAGAAGGGATTCCCTGATTTCATTATACAACAACCGGCCTTGTTTGACATTAATTTTATCTCAAATGTATGAACAAAAAATAACCTTCGAGGTATAAATAGTATCTCCTTGAAGGTCATCTTTAAGTTAAAACGGCAACTCTAAATCTTCACCATCTTCATCACTGCTCAACTCATTTTCTTCCAGCAGTCCTTGTTCTCTGGCTTCTTCCATGCTTATGCCATAAGGTGCCCCGCCGCTGGTATAACCGGCGATGAAATAATAGTTTTCTCCGTAAATTATATCTTCAAAATTTTCCTCTTCAGATTTCTTCATTTCAACCCTCGCTTTTTTCAAACGTCATCCAATCAAGTCCAGCTTGAACCGCTCTTTAACAATATCCTCGGGATCATTCGCATTCTCCATAACAAAGTAATGCGTATCAAGTGAGCTGTAAGATTCATTGAGCAGAACAAACTTTTCCGTAAAGACACGTTCGTCACTTGCTTTATTTTCTCTATCCGCAATGAGTGTTAATTCATTAGAGATTTTTCTCCCCTTTTCATCTTCAAAATAGAGGTTTAGTCGTTTCTCTTTCTTTTGTTCTGACACCGGCTCTGTCTGCAGGAAGGATAACCAGACGATATTGTTTGTGAGCTTCCGTGTCTGACTGATCAGTGACACATCCACTTCAGGTATTTCATTCCGGCTGCGGTCTGTCTTGATTCGGAGTAAAGGGACCATCATTTCTTGTGGCAAATGTCCTCCATGACTATATTGATAGCCGCCTCCTTTTAAGGCAAAACGATTCATGCCTCTCGGTACGGTGATGTAGCCTGTATTATCTAAGCGCTCTGACAGGGTAAAACTCAGTCCGCTGTAATGATCCTCTTCTTTCTCAGATAATATAAAGCGTTTGTTTTTTAGCCATGCATCTAAATTATTTTTAACCGAAACTTTATCACTGCTTGAAATAGCAGATCGTGTATAGAGATAGCCATGATCGGCGGTAACCAAGAAGGTGCCGATACTGACGTCCCCTGTTAAGCGATTCATTATTTGGATCAAGTCATTGATTGAATCCCTCGTTGCTTTAAAAACATCGTTTCCCGTTGGCAAATGGTCACCTATAGCATCCACTTTGTTATGGTAAACGTATACCAGCTTCTTACCAGCCATCTTCTCTCTTAACTGGTCCTTAGTCATTTGATCAATGTCTGTCGCTTTTAGTGCAAGGGCTTCAGGATGGCCATTCTTTTTCAATATAGCCTCACGGTTAGCAAGTCCTATCGTTTTCATCTCATCGACTAAGACAGTACCATCTGTTTGAAATTCAAGTGAGTGATGTGGGAGCAGACTTGCCATACCAACCGAAGTAATGGATGGCAGTTCAGTTTGCATCCAGTCGATTTCTCCGTTGAAGCGCTTCTCTTTTGTTAACTCTTGGTACAGCTCTTTACCCGCCTCATAGCGTAAGCCATCCGAAATAATGACAACAATACGCCGGTCGTTAGCTAGATAAGGCTTCACTTCATTGTCAAAGAAATTAGCTTGCAGTTTAGTTGAATCAAACGTTTGGGTGTTTTTGAAGTACATATCCCACTTCTTTGTAAAGTCATTCAGATACTGGTTGACGTAAAGTCGCTCCATCTGATCCTTCACGGGTCTGACAGTTTCTTTTTGGTCTGATACGAGCTCATCATAGTATTCCGTCATTTTACGGTAAGCCGTATCTACATGATAGCCTTGATCACTGTAATACTGCCAAAGTTCATGAGGGTCTGCCATCCCCTGCCAGTCGGCTTCAAAGATTTCTGAATAATGGTTCAATTGAATGGCCCATTTCAAGAAGATATAACTGTTTTGAAAGTGGTCGAACCAGATGGTGTTGCGGCGTTTAGCTATGAGTGGCAACAGTCGGTCGCTATCACTGACGTGCATTTGAATCGATTGCACAAATCGGTCGATAAGTTCATGGTCGAACCATTTAAATGTCTCACACTCAGCCAAAGTTTCACTTGGAAGATCATGTAAGAGATCTTCCAAGTCCCATGCACTTTCAACGGCTGTGGAGACAAAGTAAAAGGCTGATTCTTTACTTTTCGTATTCATCCACTGATTGATGAAGATCACGATCGGATTACTTTTTTCAAGCATATAAGGTATAAGTTCTTTTGGCATAGACTGCCCAAGTTCTGTCCCTAAGTAGGTGAGAAAGACCTGATGCATGAGTTCGTTGACGGATAAGCTGCCATTCATGCTCGTGTCTTTATTGTAGCCTAATAACTGGTCGATCATGGTCCAGAACCGTTTTTCGTCCCCGAATTTAACGAGCTGGTCCCACTTACTGTTTTCTTTGGAAGCCGCTTCTTCAAAGAGTTCGATCAAAACAGCCATCCAAGTCGCAGCTTGCGCCTTAGTCAACGCAGCAAATACAGCATAGTCAACGACTTCTGCTGAGTGATAAGGGCTTTCATTATATAGACGCTTGAACTGGCTGATCCGATTTTTGGCCCTGAAAAAGACTGGGTATTCTTTGATGATCGCTGTGACTTCTTCATTGTCTGGATCGATACCTAGAGTCAGATACAATTGGCTTAAGGCATCGACTTTCAGCTCCTCGCTGTAGAGAAGAACATCTAGGAGTGGGTTGTCTTCCATACGCGGTCTCTCCATAGCAAAATATAAAAAGAGATGCGTGTCCTTAAACTCCTTTTCAATCAGATAGTTAGTTTGAAAAAAATTGTGAGTGGTAACTGTTAAAAGTTCTACAGCATCCGTTTCTTCTGCCCACGTTTTGATTGTGTCAGCGTAGGCTTCTTCGGGATCGAACAAGTATAGGATCTTTCGTTTTTCCACGTCTTTTAATGGTGAAGCATAAAAGGTTTCGATACGAGAAAGTAACTCTTCAGCCAAGTGAACACCTCCTGTTATATTTTTTCAAAGACGTTTTGCTTTTTAGGCTTGTTTAATGTGTCATCTGTCACTTCAATGTTTTGGAATTTTTGATAGTTGACTTTTACACCGTCATCCAAGTCAAGATCGATCTGTTGTCTGGCGACGTGTTCGATGACCTGGTCGTATTTGGCGAGTTCTGCCCGGTCTTTTGTGTACTCATCAATCGTCTTTTGTGCTCGTGCTTTTTGCGTGGCTGTACTTGTTTCATCCGCGATGACCTGTTGTTCATGCGTGATCAGATTATCCAGCACTGTGGCCTGATGCAGAATATACTCAGTACGGAGCTGATCGACTGTATATTTGTGATACCGGTGCAGGTACATAAGACCTTTGAATGCACCGCGTTTCCCACTCGTGAACTGCCAGTATATTGGACGCTTCTGATAGGTCTTCAAATGATCTTTATAAAATTCTTTCATGAAGTAGCGTCTAATGCGGTCTCTAGCACTTTCATTGCTCTTCATTTTGAGTGCTTCTGCAATAAAACGCAGGTTGTCTTCGAGTGTTTCTTTTCCGTATATTAAACTGATCAGCTCTTCTACCTTATTCATGATGTCATCTTCAAAGTATTGATCTTCAGTCAGTGGAATGATGTTGGTGTCATCTGGTTTATAAGAAGTGTATTGGCTATCATCCCATTCTCCACCAGCATAAGCCAAACCTTTTTTATCAAGTGAATACCGGCCAAACATGACGCCGACTAAATAGGATAAGAAACTCTTAACGTCCCGGTCCAGTTTTGCTTTATTCACCGTCACATCTTTTTCTGCCACTTCAGGAGTCAGTTCATCCTGAAGACCATAGATGTTAATAAAGATGCGGTTTAGTTCTTCTTCATTCTCCTTGAGTTGATAGAAGCGTTTTTCAGCAACATCTTTCCAGTTGTTAAAGCTGTCCTCGATTAACGAAGAATCTTCTTTGTGAGTTAAGAAAGGGTGTTCTTCAAAGTCCCAGGAGGTTTCGAAAGAGTCCCAGTCTTTTTTTGAGATTTTTATATTATCGTTTACCTGAATTATTCATACCTCTAAATGTGGATAACTATTTCTATTAAACTCACTGCTTTTTTAGACATTTTTAAGTATTAACTGTCTATCATGCCACTTTATATTCTTCTCGATTAGATCGAAAACAAAAAGATGGAAAAAAGAGTATAAAAACCCCTTGGTCTTACAATCGTCAAAAAATTAATATGATCTTCTGGAGTAGCTAATGCAACAGAACCAGCTGTTGAATATTCTCCAATATTGTCCA
>NZ_BAAGIR010000016.1:0-30100 GCF_054658155.1 Alkalibacterium sp. m-11 | reverse complement strand
TTTTAGAATCAGTGAGTAAGTGTGGTGCATAAGGGAAACCCACTCAGTGGGCCTTTCAGGCCGAGGCCGGTAAGAGAGGCTTTCAGCCGCAGAGCAAACCACCAGTTCACACTGGTGGTTTTGATTTTTCAAGAATAAATTATTGATACTGACGAAAAGAAATCACAATAAACGAACATTTATTATTTAAAGCAATAAAAAACCTATGAATTTCCGAATAAAAGAGGTAGAATAGTCAGTAATAGAATGTAATGTACGTTACATAATGAGGTGAAAGTAAAAATGAAAGTAAAACGCAGCGAACGACTAATCGATATTACACATTATCTGATTGAACATCCCCACACATTGATTCCACTCACTCTGTTTTCAAAACGGTATGAGTCCGCAAAATCAAGCATCAGTGAAGATCTTACCATTGTAAAAGAAACATTTGCCAAAAGAGGCATCGGCTTCCTTGAGACTCTGCCCGGAGCAGCTGGAGGAGTCAAATATATTCCAAAGATGAAAGCAGAAGATGTTGAGCTGTTTATCCGCGACTTGTGTGAAGAGCTGAATTATTCCAAGCGACTGCTCCCCGGTGGATATGTCTATCTGTCTGATATGCTGGGGGATCCAAAATGGCTGAGGGGAATCGGACGAGTTATCGCTTCCCAATATATGGATAAAGATGTGGACAGCGTGATGACTGTTGCAACTAAGGGGGTGCCGATCGCTCAGTCCGTGGCCTTTTATCTGAATGTTCCATTTGTTATTGTCAGAAGAGACTCAAAAGTGACTGAAGGGTCCACCGTCAGCATCAACTATGTGTCCGGATCATCTTCCGATAGAGTGGAGAAAATGGAGCTGTCCAGAAGAAGTCTGGACATGGGGTCAAGGGTGCTGATCGTAGATGACTTCCTGAAAGGCGGAGGTACGGTCAACGGCATGATCAGCCTGATCGAAGAATTCAATTCTGAAGTAGTTGGCGCAACGGTTATTGCTGAAAATATATTTAATGGGGAACGTTCAGTGAAAGATTACACCTCACTGATCAAAGTGGATAAGGTCAACACACAGGACCGCACGATCGAAGTATCTCCTGGAAACTTCTCTATCGAGTAAGCTATGGCAGCTATTGTTGGCTGGAAAATCAGTGAGTAATGCCCACTGAGGGACTATCTCGAGTTGAGTAGTAAATAAATGGAATATCATTGCCCACTCAGCGTCTATATCAGTCTGAGTGGGCAATGAATAAATGACAAAAAGGAAAGCCTGCCATCTCCGGCAGGCTTTTTACTTATTCAGAAATCTTTCAGTCTAGGTGTCGAGGTCTTCCTTGCGTGTCTGACGAAGACGGTCTTCTGTTGAATCATCCACATCAGCTTCTCCGTGTGTGTCTTCCAGTTCCGGAGGGGTTCCGTCATTCGTTTTAGGTTCCATCGGCGGCTGACCGCCGTCGCCCATTCCCTGAACGCTTCCCTCATTAGGAAAACCGGCTGTTGTTCCAAGTGTTTCAAGATCCGGATCTCCGGCATGTGTAGCGGAAGATGATGTCGGATTTTCTACATTATCTGTTTTATCAGAACGATCGACAGCGACAACCAGGTGACCTTTCTTCAAGTCATCCCGATACATGTGGAGCGTATCATCTTCTTGTATATAATTTGAATCATTGTAATACTCATCATCTCTTACTAAGAAAGCATCTTTCAGTGATTCCCAGAAACTCTTTTCGTTGTCATGATCTTTATCAGTTCCGTTGACATCCGGATTGGCTACATCGACATTGTCCGGGTTTCGAAGCTGATTGCCTTTATCCTTGTTGGTAAAAATAGTTATATCCTTTTTATCCGTACCTTCGTCCATCAGGCGACGAACGACCTGTTCAGCTTCTCTTTCAGTGGGATAGCTGCCTATGACTGTAAAATCTTTATTCATTAAACTCTTCCTTCCTGAAGATGGTAGAAATAGAACCATCTATTTTCTAGTTTAATCATTTATAATATAATTTAATTATAGGAAACTGTAATAAATACGACAAACAATACACCTTATGAAACTTGAAAACAGCTTAGTCATAAAGTATGATGTAAAGAGGTTTTGTATGCCCTTTTGGACATACTGATTAAGCAATGATATGGGAACTATAAATAGAAATGATGAGGAGAAACTAATGACTAAACGATTTGCAGTAGTGCTTGCAGCTGGACAGGGAACTCGAATGAAATCCAAACTTTACAAGGTGATGCACCCGGTAATGGGGAAACCTATGGTCGGTCATGTTGTCGATCAGGCACTTGGCGCTCGAATGGATAAAATCGTCACAGTTACAGGTGTCGGTGCTGAAACCGTTCAGGACTATCTAGGCGATAAGAGTGACTATGTCCTCCAGGAAGAACAGCTGGGAACAGCTCATGCGGTCGAACAGGCTGCACCGATCCTGAAAAACGAGGAAGGAACCACACTGGTTATCTGTGGAGATACACCTCTTCTGACTAAGGAGACACTTGAAGGGCTGATGGCTCATCATGAAGAAGTGAATGCGAAGGCTACCGTCCTTACTGCTCACGCGGATGATCCGTTTGGCTATGGTCGCGTGATCAGATCTGAAGATGGATCAGTCACTAAAATCGTTGAACAGAAAGATGCGTCTCAAGCAGAACAGGCAGTTCAGGAAATCAATACTGGGACCTACTGTTTCGACAACAAGGCATTATTCGCTGCACTTGAAAAAGTGGACAACAATAACTCCCAAGGTGAATATTATCTGCCGGATGTTATGGAAATCCTCAAAAAACAGAATGAGCTTATTTCTGCATTCCAGCTTGAGAACAAGGAAGATGCTCTGGGAGTCAATGACCGCGTGGCATTAGCTCAGGCCAGTAAGCTGATGAAGAAACGTATCAATGAGCAGCATATGCGTAATGGTGTAACTTTTATCGATCCTGAGCAGACTTATATTGAAAGTGATGTGGTGATTGGTCAGGACACGCTTGTAGAACCCGGCGTCTATCTTAAAGGACAAACTTCCATTGGTGAGGACTGTATCATCGGAGCGCATTCGATTATCGAAGACAGCCAGATCGGCAACGGTGTTCATGTGAAGAGCTCGATGATTGAATCATCAATAATGGAAAATGAGAGTAACATCGGACCTAACAGTCACCTGAGACCAGAATCCGTCGTGAAAGAACATGCACACATCGGAAACTTTGTAGAAGTTAAAAAAGCGACTCTTGGAAGAAACACGAAAGTCGGCCACCTGACTTATGTTGGTGACGCCACGCTAGGAGAAAATATCAATCTAGGATGCGGAACGGTATTCGTCAATTACGATGGTGAAAAGAAACACCACATCGAAGTCGGAGATAATTCCTTTATTGGCTGCAATACGAACCTGATCGCACCCGTTAAAATTGATGCAAATACCTACGTGGCAGCCGGATCTACGATTACTGATGATGTTCCTGAAGAAGCGATGGCGATTGCTCGTGCTCGTCAAGTAAATAAAGAGGGCTATTTTAAGAAAATACCTCATAAAAATTAGAAAACTCTTCAAAACAGGGCTTTCACGCCCTTGTACAGTTGATTTATTCAGTGCTTAGGCATACACTTATAGTAGTAAAAACAATGAGATAAAATTTATGGAGGCCGACATGTCCGAACATTATTCTGATCCAAAACTGAAGATTTTTGCATTGAGTTCCAACAAGCCATTAGCAGAAAAGATTGCGAAGGATGTAGGAGTAGAATTAGGAAAAGTATCCGTCAACAAGTTCAGTGATGGGGAAATCCGTATCAACATTGAAGAAAGTATTCGTGGGGACCATGTCTATGTTGTGCAGTCAACTTCTGCGCCGACTAATGATCACTTGATGGAAGTGCTCATTATGATCGATGCATTGAAACGTGCAAGTGCCAAGACGATCAATATTGTCATGCCTTATTACGGTTATGCGAGACAGGACCGTAAGGCTCGTTCGAGAGAACCTATCACGGCGAAACTGGTCGCGAATATGATCACTCAGGCAGGGGCTGACCGTATGCTGACTTTGGACCTTCATGCTTCTCAGATTCAAGGCTTCTTCGATATCCCAGTTGATCATCTGCTTGGTGCGTCACTTCTGGCAAATTGGTTCATCGACAGAAATCTTGGAGGAGAAAACACAGTCGTAGTCTCTCCTGATCACGGAGGAGTGACTCGTGCCAGAAAGTTGGCAGAGTTCCTGAAGTCACCTATTGCCATCATTGATAAACGCCGTCCAAAAGCCAATGTAGCAGAAGTCATGAATATTGTCGGTAATGTTGAAGGGAAAACAGCCGTACTGATCGATGACCTGATCGATACAGCGGGAACGATTACCCTTGCCGCAGATGCTCTGATTGAAAAAGGAGCAAAAGAAGTCTATGCCTGTGGGACTCACCCGGTATTTTCCGGACCTGCTATGGAACGTCTGGCTGATTCCCCAATCAGAAATATGGTGGTCACGGATTCCATCATGCTTCCAGAAGACAAGAAAATTGATAAAGTCGTTCAAGTCAGCGTAGGTGAACTGATGGGTCATGCCATCAAGTGGATCCATGAAAACCGTTCAGTATCCCCACTGTTTGAGAAGCAGTTTAAAGGATAAGTATCTGATGTTTAAAAGCCTGCGTCTTTATTAAAGGAAAGGAGGCGGTCAGGTGATAGATAAGGTTCGTTTCCATTTGAGAAAGATGAAACCGTTGGACGTCGCCATTATCATCATTCTTCTGGTCGCATCCTTCATCCCGCATATTGTATACGGCTATCAGCTGAGCAGCATCGATGAGGACGCCCGGATCATTGCTACAGTTAAAATATCTGGAGAAGAAGTGTACCGTGTGGAACTGAGCGAGGAAACACCACAAGAGGAATTCAGGCTCGAACCTCGTGACGGTCAGTACAATATCATTGAAGTAGACGGCACGCGTATTCGCAACCGTGAAGACAACAGTCCGGATCAGCTCGGAGTGAGAAGAGGCTGGATCAGTCAGCCTGGCGAAACAGCTGTTGTCTTGCCTCATCAGCTCATAATCGAGATTCATGCAGAGAATCAGGATGGACAGGAAATTCACGAAGAAGATGACATAATCATACCAATGTAATAAAACAGCCGAAACCTGAATGTTTTTCTCTAAACTCTTGTAATAAGGGAGCAGAGAAAACGTCCGGTGGCGGCTGTTCTTTTCAAAATGAACAGGGACCGTCAGCTGGTATAAATCGGCTGACGGCCCCTGTTTTATATTGTAAATCACTTGAAGATGCAAAAATATCAGTCAGAGATCGTGAATCCTAAATCCGGATTTTTATCCAGGACTTCTTTCAGGTGATTTCTGATGGTATCTGCCGAATGAGTCATTTTTTCCTTTTCGGAATCATTAAGTGGAATCTCGACGATTTTGTCGATCCCACTTTGATTGATGATGGCAGGGGAGCCGATGTAGATGTCATGCTGTCCGTACTCTCCTTCAAGGTAAACTGACAGAGGCAGGACAGCATTTTCATTGTTCAGAATGGCCCGGGTGATGCGGGCCAGCGATACTCCGATACCGTAAAATGTCGCACCTTTACGCTTGATGATTTCATAAGCGGCGTCTCTAACGGAGAAGAAAATATCAACGAGGGCCTGTTCATCTGTATCCGGGTTATTGTTCAGCCATTCATTGATCTGAAGGCCGGCAACGTTAGCATGTGACCAGACTGGGAATTCAGTATCCCCGTGTTCGCCGATGATGTAGCCGTGAACGTTCCTTACATCCACATCCAGCAGATTGGCAACTGCCTGACGGAAGCGAGCGCTGTCAAGCGAGGTTCCAGTTCCGATGACCTGGTTAGAAGGGAGACCGGACAACTTGTATACAGCATAGGTCAGGATATCCACTGGATTCGTTGCAACCAGGAATATGCCATTGAATCCGCTGGCCATCACCTTTTCCACGACATCTTTAGTGATGCGAAGGTTCTTTTCAGTCAGATCCAGACGGGTCTCGCCAGGCTTTTGAGAAGCTCCGGCAGTATAGACGACCAGATCAGCATCATGGCAGTCCGCATAATCAGCCACATATATTTTCTTAGGTGCAGTGAAGGCCAAGGCACTGTTCAAGTCCATGACATCTCCTTCTGCCTTTTCTGTATTGACATCGATAATGCCAAGCTCCTGACCGATATTCTGATTGATCAGTGAGTAGGCATAACTTGAACCGACAGCTCCATCACCTATGAGAATGATTTTCTGCTGTTTTTTTCTGACGTTCATATGATCATTCCTTTCCCTTTTTTATACCATTAGTATAGCATAGATAATCGTCAAAACTAATGAGAAGCTGACTGTACAATATGGAAATTTTGTACATTGACGCACATAGATATAAATGAGAAAATAATGAAAGAGTTTTAACGAGTATTTAACATGATAATCAGAAGAGGAGTTTTAGTGGAATGAAGCATATAACAAGTGAAAGCCTGTTTGACCTGAAAAATGTATCACAGCCAATTGTTCTGGATGACCGTATTTTTTATCTGGAAACTCGAACGGACAAAGAAAAAAATGCCTACCTGACTTCTTTGTGGAGCATCGATCAGAAATCGAAGGAACGGATCATGTGGATCGATGAAGAGTTGAATCCTTCCCAAATCAAAATTTCTCCGAACAAGAAATGGATCAGTTTTCTGGCCGGTAAAAAAGGCGAGAAGCCTCAGATTTACCTGATGCCAGTGAGAGGTGGAACTGCCTTTGCTCTGACTGATGAGGAACAAGGCGTCAGCTCATTTGAATGGACAAGTAACAGTGGGGCACTCTATTATCAGACGACTGTCGATCCCGACCAGGATAAGGAGAAAGCAGAGAGTGACAGCAAGTCCGATGACAAAGTCAAGCCAGTGACGATTACTAAACTGCAATATAAGATGGATGGCCAGGGGATTACTGAAAAAGATCGACTGTATCAAGTAAAAAAAATCAGTGTGTCCAAAAAGGAATCTTCGCTCATTCTTGAGAAAGACCGTCCGTTCCGCCTTCAATATGTTTCTAAAGACGAATCTTTTCTGCTCTATGTGGATAAGCTGAATCCGGATGACGAATGGGTCTACGGAGCAAGCGTCTACGAATACGACATTGCCTCGGAGACAGCCCGCCTCGTTACTGAAGATATACCGGAAGGCAGCTTTTCATTTGAAGCTGTAAACGAGTCGGAAGACTATTTCCTCTTTACTGGAAATGATTTTTCTCATGCTTTTGTAACCCTCGATAAAATTTACGGCTGGGACAGAGCAAACCACACTTTCGAGTCACTGTCAGTCGAGGATAAATATGTCGGTGATCTGATCATTGGAGATTTCCAGCAGAAAACCAAGGGATTTCCGATCAAGTGGCTGGATGATGACTCTTTTGTCTATCCAGTGACCGAACATGGCAAGCTGAAACTGTATAAGGGAGACAAAACCGCCGGCAGCAAATGTCTGGTGGACAAGCCGTTTCATATTACAGATGGGGATGTTGTGGACGCCTCTACCTTTGCAGTCACCTACTCTGACTTGACAACACCAAGTGTTCTTGGGCTGCTCAACGCCGAAACTGGGGAAGTAACTGATTTGTATAATCCGAACGCAGCGTTTGAAGACACGCATCAAATCACGCCTGTGGAAAGATTCTGGTACAAAGGAGCAGACGACTGGGATATCCAGGGATGGTACGTTCCACCTGTGGACAAGAGTGAAAACCATCCAGCTGTTCTTTATATCCACGGTGGGCCTCAAGTATGTTACGGAGAAACCTTCTTCCATGAGATGCAGAAGCTCTCAGCTGAAGGATACGGTGTAATCCTTCTGAATCCTCGTGGAGGAAACGGCTACGGACAGGATTTTGTTGCGTCCATTCTCGGCGATTACGGAAACAAGGACTATGAGGATCTTATGCTGGGTACGGATTATGTACTGGAACAGCACCCGGAGATCGATCAGTCGAATGTATATGTCGCAGGTGGAAGTTACGGTGGATTTATGACAAACTGGATCGTCGGACACACTGACCGTTTCAAGGCTGCTGTAACGCAGCGATGCATATCAAACTGGGTCAGCTTCTACGGGACCAGTGATGTGGGCGCGTTCTTCGTAGAATTCCAGTTAAAAAGAGACGTCTCTCAAATGGAAGACCTGTGGAAAATGTCTCCGTTAGCCTATACGCAGAATATCAAGACACCTCTGCTGGTCATCCACGGACAGGAAGACTTGAGATGCCCACAGGAACAAGGTGAGCAGATGTATACAGCCATGAAGAAACAGGGAGTCAGGACCAAACTGATTCTCTTCCCTAAATCGAGTCATGGACTGTCACGTGCAGGCCTGCCAAACCTTAGAATAGAGCGACTAAATGAAATCAGTAACTGGATGAAGTAAATAATAATGAAGGAGGACTTTCGTCATGGAAGTTCTCTTTTTGTGTGGACAGGCGCGAGTGACTAGTCATCCGGTCATATCAGATATATAAGGAGAAAGTTAGAAGATTATGAGACTCTATTAAATAGATTCCGTATAACTACAGGGTTGCCGGTTTCTTTGTTATACTCATTAACGGTTAAGAGGTCTAACAAGTAATTGAAATAAAAAATAATAGGAGTGGAATTTTGAAGCAAGATTTAGAAAGGTTAAGTCCGTTTGAGTTGTCGCTGTATCTGGAAAATCGTATGGGGTCACAAGATGTGACGAAAGAATGGTTGAATGCCGGACGAGGGAATCCGAACTGGACAGCCCCTATTCCCCGAGAAGCGTATTTTCTTCTAGGCGAATTTGCAGTAAAAGAAACGGTCATAAGTGAAAAAGAAAGTCTGGGCACTATGATCAAAGAAGAAGGCGGACGAACGGAGCGATTCGAATCCTTCCTGAATGAAAAAGAATCGGATGGAGCTGACATGCTCAGAAACATCTGGGCAAACGCTGCTCATCTGCTGGGCATGCCGAGAGAACAGTGGCTGACTAAAATGCTCGACTATACAATTGGGGATAACTATCCCTATCCTGAGCGCGTGCTAACAGCGTGCGAACAGCCGATCAAGCAGTATCTTCACCATGAATTGTTCTCAGGTGAGACGGAACCCTTCGATATTTTTGCGGTCGAAGGAGGAACAGCTGGAATCGTCTATACCTTTAAGTCTTTAGTGAACAACCACCTGCTGGAGCCCAAAGATAAGATCGCTCTGATGATCCCAACCTTTGCGCCTTACATGGAAATTCCTGAACTGCCGGAATATGAATTCGATGTAGAATATATTAGGTCTGAAATCATGACAATCGATGGACAGACAAGTCATCAGTTCAGTGAACACGAACTGAATAAATTAAGGAATACGGACATTAAAGCAGTTTTTGTAGTGAATCCAAGTAATCCGACAGCGAATGCGATATACGGTGATTCGATTGAACAGCTGAAAGACATTGTTGAAAAGGATAATCCTGATTTGATGATATTATCTGACGATGTGTATGGCACCTTCCTTGAATCATTCACATCGCTGTTTAGAGCTATTCCTTACAATGCTGCCTGCATTTATTCTTACTCTAAATACTTTGGTGCGACGGGATGGAGAATCGGAACGATCGCCCTGGCCAAAGACAATGTGTTTGATAGAAGATTAGAAGAGCTTCCTGAGGAGAAGAAAGTGACGCTTGATGAGCGGTACGGCACACTGACGTCAGACCCAAGAGGGATTTCCTTCATTGACAGAATGGTGGCTGACAGCCGGTCAGTAGCGCTAAACCATGCAGCTGGTCTATCTGCGCCACAGCAGGTCATGATGACGCTGTTCAGTCTCTATGCCTTGCTTGACACTGAAGGCCATTACAAACAGGAGGTCATTCAGATCTGTCAGAAGAGGGGGCAGCTGCTGTATAACTCTCTGGGACTGATGATGCCGGTCGAAGAATATAATACAGCTTACTATTGTGAAATAGACTTTGAATGGCTGCTTAATAAACGGTATGGATCAGACTTCAAAGAGTATATCCAGTCCAGCTGGACGATGACGGATATCGTTACGAAACTGGCTGAGGAAGAGCGCCTGATGCTGCTTAAATCAGAAGCGTTCGGCTCAGGCAAGTGGACAGTCCGGGTGTCACTCGCTAATCTGGACACAGATTCCTACAAGGAAGTCGGCGAGCGACTTATTGACATGCTTGACAGGATACATGAATCATGGACAGCTCTGTTAAAATAAGATAATAGCATACAAAAGCGGGATCCTTATAAGAGAAGGCAGATTTAGAAAAGTCTGTCGGACCTTAAAAGGGCCCGTTTTTTTACATTTATTGATGTAGACGTAATTAGAAAGAATGATTTTGTATTTATCCACATCTTATCCACAGAGTTGAAAGTGAAGATTAATAGAGGTATTCTTCTTATTTCGATTTTTAGAAGAAATAATGGAGGATGGGCATCATTGAACAGTTTCGGTACGACTGGGGGCAGAACTATCCGAGCTGATCAGAATCTGAGAGGTATTGCAAACTACAGGTAAAGAGTCCTGTGAGTATGTCGAACAGAGAAGTAAGGAAGCAAACTCATATGAACTGACCGAATCTCCTGCGAGAACACGTCGGTGGTTAACGAACTGGAAGACTATATGTAAAACCCCCGCAATACCGTCTGATGGACAGCTCGCAGGGGGCATTAGATTATTTTAGATCACTATCAGTATGATTATTCAACAGTTACTGACTTAGCCAGGTTACGAGGCTTGTCTACATCATTCCCACGATGCAGGCTGCAGTAGTATGAAAGCAGCTGAGTCGGGATGACGCTGACTAAAGCTGATAGCAGTGGATTGACTTTAGGAATCACGATGTGGTCACCCGGGCGGTCCAGTCCATCCATTGAAATGACCATAGTATGAGCGCCGCGTGCACGTGTTTCCTGAAGGTTGCCGCGGGTATGTCCGGCTACAGCCTGTTCAGTCACGATCGCAATAACTGGTGTACCTTTCTCAATCAGAGCGATCGTTCCATGTTTCAATTCACCTGCAGCGAATCCTTCTGTCTGGATATAGGAAATCTCTTTCAGCTTAAGTGCAGCTTCGAGAGCGACATGATAGTCCATGCCACGACCGATGTAGAACGCATTGCGTGTGATGCTCAAGTATTCAGATGCAAGCTCTTCGATCACGTCTTTTTCATCAACGAGCGTCTGCATAGCATTTGCAACTATGCCAAGATCGTGAATCATTGTCGGCTCATCGATCAGACCTTTTTCTATACCGACCACTTCAGATAAAATAGCCAGAACAGCAATCTGAGCCGTGTACGCTTTTGTAGAAGCTACAGCAATTTCCGGACCTGCATTCAGAAGCAGAGTGAAGTTGGATTCTCTGGATAATGTTGAACCGGCCACGTTTGTCACAGTAAGAGACGGATGACCCAGTTCATTCATTTTGACCAGTACCTGACGGCTGTCTGCCGTTTCCCCACTTTGAGAGATGAAGATGAAAAATGGTTTTTCAGGAAGCAGAGGCGTATGATAGCCGAATTCACTTGATACATGCACTTCTGTTGGAATATTCGTCATCTCTTCCAGAAGTTTTTTGCCAACTAGACCGGCATGATAACTTGTTCCGGCCGCGATAATATAAATGCGGTCTGAGTTCATCATAGTGCTGACGATTTCAGGATCGATGGACAACTTGCCTTCTTCATCCTGATATTTCAGAACGAGCTTACGCATAACGGCTGGCTGCTCGTCGATTTCTTTAAGCATATAGTAAGGATAGGTTCCTTTTTCAAGGTCATTGGAATCCAGTTCTGCGATATAGTGGTTTCTTTCAATAATATCGCCGCTGAAGTTCTCGATGGACAGACTGTCTTTAGTCACGACTGCAACTTCTTTGTCCATTAATTCTACGAACTGATTCGTTTCCTTGATCATAGCCATTGCATCACTACAGATAACATTGAAGCCGTCTCCTTTACCTAGAAGCAGAGGACTCTTGTTTTTAGCGGCATAGATAACATCTGGATCTTCCTTGTCGATCAGAGCAATGGCGTATGAACCTTCAAGGGTCACGATGGTTTTTTTGAAGGCATCAAGTGTATCCAGACCTTCGTTTTCTGCAAACCAGGCGATCAGCTGAACAATGATTTCCGTGTCAGTTTCGCTGACCAGTTCAACATCTTCAAGATAAGCATCTTTTACTTCCTGATAATTTTCGATCACACCATTATGTACAATGGTATAGCGACCGCTAGTTGACTGATGAGGATGGGCGTTGCGTACACTAGGTTCACCATGAGTAGCCCAGCGGGTATGTCCGATTCCGGCATTAGCTTCGACCGATCCGTCGACTTTATCTCGTAAGGCTGCAATACGGCCCTTTTCTTTAAATAAATGGCCGTCATTCTGTTCTCTGATGACATAAATCCCGGCAGAGTCATAGCCCCGGTATTCCAGTTTTTCAAGTCCGTGTAATAGTACTTCTTTAGCGTCTTTCGATCCAATGTATCCAACGATTCCACACATGTGTATCCCTGCTTTCTTATAGATTAAATGTTTTAGCCCACTTTTTTTAAGTGGTATAGTTGTTAGTCATGTTGCGGTGTAATGGCTGCTTATGCAAGCATAATAATATTAAAAGCAAATATGTTAAAAGTCAACCATTTTTACTGATTATTTTTTCTGATTGGTATAGTCGTTTTGCTGGATGCGGGCGAGAGCTTTTAATCATGGATGCACGGTACAGCTCTTATATAATAAGGAGGGCGGACAGTTTAGTCAACTGCATGTTCTGGAGGTTTAGAGAACATTAAAGATTTATTGACAAATATATGTAAAAAAATTGTCATATATTTTTTATTGTGGTATGATAACGATGAGCGAAATTATATAGATAGTTCTATCCCATTTATCTCTTATATAAAAGAGATGTAATATATTAGGAGGGAATGTACAAAATGAGTTATAAAAAACTATTAGGTTTGCTGGCTGTATCTACACTTGCACTAGCTGCGTGTGATACAGATGGAGATCCAAGTCCGACACCAGACATCGATGAAGAAGTAGAAGACGATGCTGAGGTTGAAGATCTAGAAGAAACACCAGAAGACGACACTGATGAAGATGGCGGCAACGGTCAAAGCCCACATGATATCATTGATGGTATCGGAAGCGACCTTGGCTTCACAGCGCCTATCGAGCTGGAAATCTTTGGTGGAACTTGGTCTCAGGAAGGATATGTATTCACACCTGAAGACGGAGAAGCTACAGTTAACGGTTCAGCTGTGGGAGAAGGAGACGTCTATGCCTACGTTCTTCAGGACGGCGAAGTCGTAGAAACACCTGCAGTTGAAGATGGAGCATTCAGCTTTACAGTTGAAGCTACAGATTCTGATCAGGAATTCCAAGTCGGTGTATCAGAAGAAGAATTGTATGAAGTAGGAGATGAAGGCGACGTCGAAGAACTTGTTCGATGGGAAAATATCATCATCTTAGCTCCTGGAGAATAATTTTAAACAATTCAAACCAGAGGTTTCTCTTGAGCGAGGGAAGCCTCTGGTTTTTTGTAGGAATCTTCATATAATCTTAATACTCCTATAGTATAATTGATGAAATAACAGCAAATTAAAGGAATGACTAATATGCAATGGCTTCAGAAAATTCTGTTTTACATGACTGGTCGCTATGGCTTCGATGAATTTTCAAAAATACTGATGGCTGCCGGCCTGGTTTTCGGTATGCTGGCTAACTTTATCGGAGGGGTCTGGGTATCGGCTGTGGGGGTTGCCCTGCTGGCGTATGGTTTTCTCCGGATTCTCTCCAGAGATAAGGCGAATCGTTATAGAGAACTTCAGAAATATTTATCTGTCAAGCAGACCGTTCAACTGAGAACAAGGAAACTAAGAAACAGGTGGGCTCAGCGAAAAGCGTATAAAGTCGTTAAATGTCCTAACTGCAGACAGCAGATCCGTCTCCCGAGAGGAAGGAAGAAACTGCGGGTGACTTGCCCTAAATGTCAGGAGACATTCATTAAAAAAACTTGATTGATCACCAGAGGGAAAAGTGACTTCAAAACATGGTACAATAGAATAAATAAAAAACTGAACGACAGTATCGTTCAGCTTTTTTTGCATGTACAAAACGTTAAGGAGTTTCTATAATATGAAATTAATAATAGGGTTAGGCAATCCGGGAGCTAAATACGCTCAGACTAAACATAACATTGGATTTATTACATTAGATGAAATAGCTTTTCAAAGAGGCTGGACATTCAACCAGTCCAACTTTGAATCAGTTTATGCAGAAGGGATGGTCGGAACTGAAAAGGTCATCCTGATCAAGCCTCAGACTTATATGAACGAATCGGGACGTTCAGTGAGACAGTGGCTGGACTACTATGACTGTAGTGAGGAAGACATAGTTGTCGTCTATGATGATATGGACCTGCCGATCGGTAAAGTCCGGTTGAGACAGAAGGGTGGCGCCGGTGGACATAATGGCATCAAGAGTATGATCGATCATCTCGGGACGAAACAGTTCAATCGTCTCCGAATTGGTGTCGGACGCCCATACGAGAATCAGTCAGTCGTCTCTCATGTCCTGAGTCCCTTTCACAAATCGACGCATGAAGAGGTGCTTCTTTCAGTGAAGAAAGCAGCCGATGCCGCTTTATACTGGGTCGAGGGTCATTCGTTTACTGACACGATGACACAATTCAACTAAATGAATATTAGAGAAAAGGAGAAAATAGCGTGGCAGACTTACACACATTAATTAGTGAGAAACCATCCGTTAAAGAACTGTTTTCTCAAATGGGAAAAAAGAGGAAGCACCTCATAACTGGAATGGCAGGATCGGCGCGGACATTAGTGCTCAAATCATTATTTGAAGAAGAATCCAGACAGATCGTCGTGGTCACTCAAAATGTCTATCATGCCAATCAGCTCATAACCGATTTAACTGGTCTCATTCCTGATGACCAGCTCTTTCTGTTTGCAGTGGACGATATGATCCATGCTGAAATGGCCGTCTCTTCTCCGGAATCCCGGGCAGAGCGCGTCAAGGCTCTAGATTTCATGCTGAAAAATAAACCGGGAGTGGTGGTCACTTCTCTGGCCGGGGCAAGAAAGCTTCTTCCCGATCCGGTCCTCTTTGCTCAGGCAGAGCTTTTATTCTCTATCGGAGATGAAGTAGAGCTTGAGCAGCTCCAGCGGAAACTTGCCGAGATGGGTTACAGGCGGGAGCAGAAAGTATCCGCTCCTGGAGAATTCAGCATTCGAGGCGGCATCATTGATGTGTATCCGCTGACTGAAGAAAAGCCTGTCAGAATTGAGCTGTTTGATGTGGAAATCGATTCACTAAGGTACTTTGATGCGGACACTCAAAGGTCTGAACAGAATATTGAAACCGTAAAAATCATCCCTGCTACAGATACCTTACTCTGTATAGAGGAAAAAGATGCCATCATCACCCGGTTTGAGAAAGCACTGGCCTCGTCACTGAAAAAAACAAAGGACGAAGACCAGCAGACTAATCTGAATGAGACAGTCAGGGATATCATGGATACGATCAAAGACGAAACTTACAGCGAAGAGCTGGTCAGATATGCGGATCTTTTGTATAAGAATAAAGCGACCCTCATCGACTATGCGTCGGATGATGCGATCGTTGTCATGGATGAATACCCACGTATACTTGAAAACGAAGCAAGACTGGAAGGAGAGGAGGGTGAATGGGTTACATCCCAGTTAACTCAGGGGAATATCCTCATCAATCAGTCCTTCTCGAAAAATTTCAGAGACACACTCAAAGGTTCAGAACTGAATCAGCTTTATTTCTCACTGTTCCAGAAAGGAATGAAAGGACTCCGACTGGACAGCATCCATGCCTTTCAGTATCGGACGATGCAGAAATTCTTTGGACAGATGAACCTGGTCAAGACGGAAATGGACCGCTGGGTGAAACAGGATTATACTGTCATTGTCATGACAGAAAGTGAAGACAGGGCGGAAAAAGTACATCAGACTCTTCTCAATTTTGAGATTCCGAGCACCTTATCGGACAGGGATCATTTAAAAGAAGGCATTATCCAGGTCATCAGTGGAAGTGTCATGACGGGATTTGAGCTGCCTCATGAAAAAATTGCGGTACTGACAGAGAAAGAGCTCTTCAATAGACTGCCTAAAAAGAAACCGAGAAGACAGAATCTGTCGAATGCTGAAAGACTGAAAAGCTACTCTGAACTGGACAAAGGCGACTACGTGGTGCATGTCAATCATGGGATCGGTCAGTTCATGGGCATGGAAACCATGGAAATCGGTGGGGTGCATCAGGATTACCTCAGTGTTGTGTACAAGGATTCATCGAAACTGTTCATACCTGTGACACAGCTGAATCTCCTCCAGAAGTATGTGTCTTCAGAAGGGAAAACCCCCAAACTGAATAAACTGGGAGGCACATCCTGGGCGAAGACGAAGAAAAAAGTAGCCTCTCAGGTTGAAGACATAGCAGATGAGCTGGTCGAGCTGTATGCTGAACGAGAGCAGAGAACCGGCTATGCCTTCTCCAGAGACAATGCCTATCAGAGGGAGTTCGATGATGCGTTTCCTTACACAGAAACGGATGACCAGCTTCGCTCGATTCGTGAAGTGAAAAAAGATATGGAAAAAGACAAGCCTATGGATCGCCTGATCGTAGGAGATGTCGGTTACGGAAAAACAGAAGTAGCTATGCGTGCCATTTTCAAAGCAGTTCAGGACGGGAAACAGGTGGCATTTCTGGTGCCGACTACCGTTCTGGCTCAGCAGCATTACAATACTATGCTGGAACGATTTGCTGACTTTCCTGTGGAGATCGGACTGCTGAGCCGTTTCCGTACAGGTAAGCAGCTGAAAGAAACTGTCGACGGACTGAAAAAAGGGCACATAGATGTCGTCGTCGGAACGCATAGGGTTCTGTCTAAAGATATTGTCTTTCAGGATTTGGGTCTGCTTATTGTAGACGAAGAGCAGCGCTTCGGAGTCAAGCACAAGGAAAGACTGAAACAGCTGAAAAGCGAGGTGGATGTACTGACGCTGACGGCCACCCCTATTCCCCGGACTCTTCATATGTCCATGCTGGGTGTGAGAGATCTGTCAGTGATAGAAACTCCGCCGGCCAACCGCTACCCGGTACAGACTTACGTTATGGAGATGAATGGGGCAGTGGTAGCTGAATCGATCAAACGAGAAATGGCTAGAGGCGGTCAGGCATTCTATCTGCACAACCGTGTCAGCACGATCGAGCAGCGGGTAGACGAACTCCAGCAGCTCGTTCCTGAAGCCCGTATTGCGCATGCGCACGGACAGATGACAGAAGTTCAGCTGGAGAACATTCTATACCAGTTCATACAGGGAGAGTATGATCTGCTCGTCACAACGACGATCATCGAAACAGGAGTCGATATCCCTAACGTCAATACGCTTATTGTAGAGGATGCTGACCGTATGGGCTTGTCCCAGCTTTATCAGTTGAGGGGACGGGTCGGTCGGAGCAGTCGAATCGCCTATTCGTATTTCATGCATCAGCCGAACAAGATTTTGACAGAAGTCAGTGAAAAGAGGCTGCAGGCGATCAAGGACTTTACCGAACTCGGATCAGGTTTCAAGATTGCCATGAGAGACCTTGCCATACGTGGGGCTGGTAACCTCTTAGGGCAGCAACAGCACGGATTCATCGACAGTGTCGGATTTGATCTGTATTCACAGATGCTCGAAGAAGCAGTTGCACGAAAACGCGGGGACAAGCGTCACCAGAAAACGGTGGTGGAAATGGATCTGTCGGTCGATGCTTACTTGCCTGGAACGTATGTCCAGGATGAACGTCAGAAAATCGAGCTGTACAAGCGTATCAGACAGTTTTCTTCCAATGAGGACTATGTAGAACTTCAGGATGAACTGATCGACCGCTTTGGGGACTACCCTCAGGAAGTCGCAGATCTGCTCTCAGTAGGTCTGCTCAAGATGTACTGTGAACAGGCGCTAATAGAACTGATTAGGCGTGATGGAAACAATCTGACTGTCGTCTTCTCGAAGGCCGGAACGACGCGTCTTCCACTTCCTGAAGTGTTCAAGGCGCTTAAACCGATCACGTTGAAAACAGATATGCAGGCAGAGGAGAAACTGACTGTCGCATTTAAGCTGACCAGACTGACGTCTGTCAATGAATGGCTGGATGCGCTGGTTCTCTTTTCTAAAAATACAGCTGAGTATCTGATTGAAAAAGAGAAAAGAGAAGAAGAGGAACAGCAGAAACAGTCAGCTGATCCACAGAAATAATCCGGTCAGACAGGAGAAGTATCCGTCCAGAACTGAGACGAATTGTCTGCAATGAACAAAGAATTTTATATGCTGCCTGATGCTGTCGGAGCAGGCAGCATCAAGCAGTTGGCAATACATCATCATAAGGAGGCAGTTATGCACACCATCACTATAGTCGGGCTGGGACCTGGAGAAAAGCGGCAGATGCCGTTGAGTGTATATGAGAGGCTCATGAGCAGTCAGTCGATAATCGTCAGAACATCGGACCATCCTGCCCTGAACGAAATGAAAGAAGAAGGACTCGTCTTTGAATCGATGGACTACCTATACGACCAGTATAGTAAAGATTTTAGTCAGGTTTATCAGTCGATTGTCGAAAAGCTGATAAAAGAAGCACAGAGCAGGGAAGTGCTTTACGCCGTTCCGGGTCATCCTATGGTTGCTGAGAAGACGGTCAAGGATCTGCTGGAACAATATGACAAGGTCGAAATCCTGGACGGAAAAAGTTTTCTCGATGATCTTTTCAAAGCTGTCCGCATCGATCCGGTCGAAGGGTTCCAGCTGGTTGATTCCTTTGAGCTGAATCATGATCTGGTACAGACTGGTCAGCACCTCATTGTCATGCAGGTGTTTAATGCCTTAATGGCAGGAGAGGTCAAATTGACTCTGATGGAAAAATATCCGGATGATCATCAAGTGGCAGTTATCGATGGCGCGGGAACATCTGATGAAAAAGTACAGTGGCTGCCGCTATTTGAAATGGACCGTTTTGACGGCGTGTTCAATTTAAGGTCGCTGTATGTCCCTCCTTTATCAAAGGACGAACAAATCACGTCATTGTCCACTCTGCAGTATTATATAGACAGGGTTACCGGAGAAGATGGGGATGCATGGATCATTGAGCAGACCCCGCTTTCCCTGGTGGAATACATCAGAGAAGAAACAGAAGAACTGATCGAAGCCATCGAACGGGAAGATATAGATAATTGGATGGAGGAACTGGGAGACGTCCTTGTTCAGATACTTTACCAGACCAATGCAGCTGAAAAAGAGGGACTCTTTACATTCGAAGAGGTGCTTGGAAGTGTGAACCGCAAAATGAGACGCCGTCACCCTCATGTCTTTGACGGTGTGAGTGCATCCACGCCGGAAGAAGTCGATGCCATCTGGCAGAAAATCAAACAGGAAGAGAAGAGGTTGAGAGATGAGACTTGATAAATTTCTTAAAGTGTCACGTATAATCAAAAGAAGATCAGTTGCAAAAGAAATTGCGGATAAAGACCGTATACAGATCAATGGAAAGACAGCTAAATCTTCGAGTTCAGTAGCAGTTGAAGATGAACTGACGATACAGTTCGGAAACAAAACACTGAAAGTTAGAGTCGATAATATAAAAGACACAACGAAAAAAGATGAAGCAAAAGATCTATATACTGTGCTGGAAGAGACCTATAAGGAGTCTGACAACAACTGACTGATCAGTTAGACACAATCAGAACCGCTTGATTTAGCGGAACTGATTGTGTCTTTTTCATTACAATTTAATTCTGGACCGGTTTCCTCTCCAGAGAATCTTTATCATTCGACTTATTCTTGGTATACTTTAATCACGATTCCCTGAATTGGAAGAAGGAGGAGCAATCACTATGGGAAATAAAAAACCACGTATTGCCCGTATGAAAAACGACTTTATAGAAACGAAGACCCTGGAAAATATTAGAGCGCATAAAAGACATAAAAAGCTGAAAAGAAGGATGCGTATCATCGTCGCAGCAGGCATGCTTCCGGTTGTTCTGGCTGGAAGTACTCTGGCAAGAAATTATGTTAAACTTCAGGATCTGGAGGAACAGAGAGTGGTAGCACAGCAGGAACTGGAATCTCTGGACCTACAGCAGAAAGAACTGGCTTACTATATCGGTCTCCTGGAAGATGAAGAGTATGTAGCCAAGCTGGCTAGAAGCGAGTATTATCTGACAAAGGATAACGAAATCGTCTTCAGCTTCCCGGATGACCGAAATCCGGATCATCTGGAAGCCACTGATGAAAATCCGGATGCTGACGAAGAAGAAACGGACGAAGAATGACAAAACCCGAACAATCGAGAGTGATTTATCAAGATTCTTCTATATAGACCTTTATTCTTAAAAATTTGCATGGTATAATTGTTTCAAATTATTTAGGAGGAAACATAGAAAATATGTCAATTGAAGTTGGAAGCAAAGTAGAAGGTAAAGTCACGGGTATTGCCAATTTTGGTGCGTTTATTGATTTAGGCAATAACAAGACAGGGTTAGTTCACATCAGTGAAGTGTCAGACAGTTATGTAGAAAACATCAATGAAGAACTGGAAGTTGGCCAGACCGTTACAGTGAAAGTCTTATCTATAGCAGATGACGGTAAAATCGGACTATCTATTCGCAAAGCCCAGGACAAGCCTGCTGAATCAGCTCCAAAACCTAAAGCGCCAAGTCGTGAGCGTTCAAGTTCTTCTTCAAATAAAAGAACCAGCTCAGCTCCGAAAAAACAGGACTTCGACTCTCTAATGAGTTCATTCCTGAAAGACAGTGAAGACCGCTTGACCTCCATTAAACGAAACACTGAAAACAAACGCGGTGGACGTGGCGGAAGAAGAAGTTGACACATTAACATTTAAATCATAAGAGAAAGGGTTTGGGGGGAGTCCCTGAACCCTTTTTAATTGGAATATCCAATGTCTGAAAGGTGGGAGAAGATGGATCTGCTCCAGCAGTTTACTGGACACATTAGAACGCTCGATGCCTGGGAACCTGACGAACCGGTCATCGTCGCAGTATCGGGAGGGGTTGATTCTGTCGTCCTCCTTGACCTGATGGGCAGGCTGCCAGAGGATGTCAAACCGAATATTATAATTGCTCATGTCAATCATCATCTGAGAGGGATCTCTGATGATGAGGAATCGGCAGTCAGAAAACTTGCTGAACGATACACTGTTCCTGTTTACGTCCATCACTGGCGAAAAGAAGACCACCCGGACTCAGGCATCGAGAAAGCGGCAAGAGATATTCGTTATTCCTTTTTCAAAGAAATTGCCCAGCGGATGGGCAGCCGTGCAGTTCTGACTGCCCATCATAAGGATGACCAAGTTGAAACGATCCTCATGAAGCTGGTCAGAGGCAGTGCGCTGGAAGAACTGAAAGGTATATCAGCTAAACGATCAGAGGGGACAGTTACGATAGTCAGGCCACTACTGCCATTTACCAAGAAAAATCTGATATCCTACGCAGAACAAAGACAGCTGCGCTGGGCTGAAGATGAGTCCAATGCATCGGTAAAGTTTACGAGAAATCGATACAGGCAGACAATTCTACCGCTTCTCAGATCTGAAAACCCAGCAGTTGACGATCATCTGATCCGGTTTACAGAAGATCTCGATAGTCTTCTGTCCCTCTCTGCCCCATGTGTCGAAGAGTGGAAAAAAGACATACTATCATTTGATAATGACGCTCTGTACATCATGGTTCCTGCTCTTAAACAGGCGGATGAGGCCTTGCAGAGACGGGTACTGAGCAGTGGAATCAAACAGTGGTCCAGAAAGCAGTCCTACACTCTCGGGCACAAGCACATACAGATGATCATTGACTGGCTGAAAGCGTCTAGTCCTAATACGACACTGGATCTTCCGGGGGGGCTGACTGCAGAGAGAATGTACGATCGCTGCATGATTCGAAAAAAAGAGTCTGACAGCAGGTATGAGATCGAAAGCGAAAATGAAATTGAGAAGAAACTGGCAGTCGGTCAATGGATCGAACTGGGGGACGGCAGCTCGATGGGATTGCTCACCTATGAATCATTCCGGTCCAGGGAATCAAGTCAGAATGAACGACATCTGTATCTTGGAATTCCGTTTCAGAGCACCCCATTGACGATACGTCACAGACACAATGGAGACAGGATGACTGTCAGAGGAATGACTGGAACAAAGAAAGTGAAAGATATTTTTATAGATCAGAAAATACCGAGAGAAGACAGAGAGCGGGCTTGGGTCGTGACAGACAGTACAGGTCGCATTTTATGGGTCGTTGACCTTAAGGAATCTGCATTGTCACTGGACCCTAGAACTGATACAATTAGCTACGTACTCGTATATGAAAGAATGTAATTTTAAAAGTAAAGAGTAGATGAAAAGGAGATCATGACATGAGAAATGAAATTGAAAGCATATTGATATCTGAAGAGGAAATTATGGAGAAAGTTCAGGAACTTGGTGAGCTTCTTGGCAAGGAATATGACGGGAAAAACCCTCTGCTGGTCGGTGTACTTAAAGGTGCTCTGCCATTTATGGCAGATCTAATCAAAAAAATGGATATACACCTGGAAATCGACTTCATGGATGTATCAAGCTACGGAAATGAAACGGTCTCATCTGGAGAAGTCAAGATCCTGAAAGACTTGGATACAAACGTCGAAGGCCGACACGTCCTTTTCGTGGAAGATATTATCGATACTGGAGGTACTCTGGCTTACCTGAAAGATCTTTTCAAATACCGTAAAGCAGCTTCGGTCAAAATCGTCACCCTGCTGGACAAGCCGTCCGGCCGCAAAATCGATATTCACGCCGACTGGGTAGGGTTTACAGTGCCGCACAAATTCGTAGTGGGCTACGGACTGGACTATGCTGAAAATTACCGTAACCTGCCATTCATAGGCGTGCTTAAGCCTGAAATCTACCAGTAGTCAACTGACTTGTGAAAGAAGTATGGATTTTCAATGCTGAAACAACTAGTATATGGAATCATCAAACAAAATTCATAGCCAAAAATGGTCAAGTATGGTAACATGATATGGTATGTTATTTTAAGTAAGTAACCTTAAAATGGATCACAATCAAAATCAGTTGATAGATGGAGGATGACATGAAGAAAGGATTTTTTAAGAGTGGATTCTTCTACGTCATCGTGTTTCTTGCAGTTATAGGTATTGCAAGTTGGGCGACTAGTGGCGGTGGAGATCAGGCTTCAGAAGGGGTTAGTTCAACCCAGTTTATCGAATTTCTGGAAGATGATCGCATAGAAGAATTTCAGGTCCAGCCTACAGCTGGCGTATATGAGATAAGAGGACAGTTTCGAGAAGGGCAGGAAGTAGAAGTTGAACAGGATCAGAATGTCACATTGTTCGGTAGTCTTGATCAGCAGCAGGCTTCCCGATTTACCACTCATATTTTAGTTAACGACAGTGTCGTTGATGAAATGTTCTCATTAGCAAGAGAAAATGATGTTAATATTGTGTCGATCAAAGAGCCGACAACCGGTGTCTGGACCAGTCTTCTGTTTACATTCCTGCCGATGCTTCTGTTCATCGGATTCATCTACTTTATGATGGGTCAGGCTGGACAAGGTGGCGGAGCAGGCGGTGGACGCGGGGTCATGAACTTCGGCAAGTCCAAAGCTAAAGAAACGGATGCCAAGACAAGTAAAGTCCGCTTCTCTGATGTTGCAGGAGCAGACGAAGAAAAAGAAGAACTTGTTGAAATCGTTGAATTCCTTAAGGATCCAAGGCGATTCTCAAATCTGGGTGCCCGAATTCCAGCAGGTGTGCTGCTTGAGGGGCCTCCCGGTACAGGTAAGACCTTGCTTGCGAAAGCAGTAGCGGGTGAAGCCGGCGTGCCTTTCTTCTCGATCTCAGGTTCTGAGTTCGTTGAGATGTTCGTCGGAGTTGGGGCAAGTCGTGTACGTGACTTGTTCGAGAATGCCAAGAAAACTGCACCAGCCATCATCTTCATCGATGAGATTGATGCAGTCGGTCGTCAGCGTGGCGCTGGAATGGGTGGAGGTCATGATGAACGTGAACAGACACTTAACCAGCTGCTTGTTGAAATGGACGGATTTACCGGTAATGAAGGAATCATCGTCATTGCGGCAACCAACAGACAGGACGTTCTGGATCCGGCACTTCTGAGACCTGGACGTTTTGACAGACGCATCATGGTCGGCAGACCGGATGTTAAAGAACGTGAAGCGATCCTAAAAGTTCATGCTAAGAACAAGCCGCTGTCTCCGGATGTCGATTTGAAAATCATCGCAAGACAGACCCCTGGATTTGCAGGAGCTGACCTTGAGAATCTGCTTAACGAAGCCGCGCTGGTCGCTGCAAGACGCGACAGTAAAGAAATTGAAGCGATGGATATTGACGAAGCACATGACCGGGTCATTGCGGGTCCAGCTAAGAAGGACCGAGTCATTTCCGAGACTGAACGAAGCATGGTTGCTTACCACGAAGCCGGACACACCATTGTCGGTTTGGTGTTAAGTGATGCCCGTATTGTTCATAAGGTGACGATCGTCCCTCGTGGACGTGCCGGTGGATATGCCATTATGCTGCCTAAAGAAGACCGCTTCCTGATGACTAAGAAAGAGTTGTTCGAACAGATCGTCGGCCTTCTAGGTGGACGTGTAGCTGAAGAGCTGATCTTTGGTTCTCAGTCAAGTGGGGCATCCAATGACTTCCAGCAGGCGACACAAATTGCCAGAAGCATGGTTACGGAATACGGGATGAGCGATCTGCTCGGTCCGGTTCAATACGAAGGCGGCGGACAAGTATTCCTTGGAAGAGATTATTCTCAATCCAAGGCATATTCTGAACAGTTTGCCTATCAGATCGACCAGGAAGTACTGCGTATCCTTAACGAAGGACATGCAGAAGCTAAACGGATCATTGAAGAACATAAAGCTTCACATGAACTGATCGCTCAGAAACTTCTTGAGTTTGAGACACTTGATGAGAAGCAGATCAAGTCTCTGTTTGAAGAAGGCGAAATGCCAGCTAAAAAAGGAGAGAAGCCGACTGAATTCCCACGCGAAAGCGCAGAAGCTGACCGTGATCCTGAAGAGGAACAAATCGGAACATCCTTCGAAGAAGTAAAAGCAGCAAGAGAAGAGAAAGAACAAGCAAGAGAGAAACAGTTCGAAGAAGCACAGTCAAATGAGTCCGACAGTGAAACAACAGACAAAGAAGAATCTTCTGAAGACGAAACGAAAGAATAACAGCTGAAGGAGAAGAGGAGGCGTATCATTAGCCCTCCTCTTCTTTCCATGTAAAATAAAGAATGAGAAGCAACAAATACTGAAATAAAGGATCGTGAATAGTGTGTCAGATAAATTGATTAAAGCATTAGGATACAATGATCAGGTAAGAGTTTACGTCGTTGATGCGACAGATATGGTCAGAGAAGCACAGACTAAACATGACACCTGGAGTGCCGCAACATGTGCGCTTGGCCGTGCAATGGTTGGAACGACACTTATGGGAGCCACATTAAAAGGTGAAGAAATACTGACTGTTCGAATCGAAGGGGACGGTCCGATCGGATATCTTCTGATCGACAGCAATGGTAAAGGTGAGACAAAGGGATATATCAAGCATCCTCATGTCAGCCTACCTTTAAACGAACATGGGAAGATCGATGTAAGAGGAGCGGTTGGAACGGAAGGCATGCTGACAGTCAGTAAAGATCTGGGAATGAAAGAACCTTTCGTAGGCCAGGTTCCGCTAATAAGTGGAGAACTCGGCGAAGATTTCACTTATTATATGGCAAATTCCGAACAGGTCCCTTCAGCGATTGGTCTTTCTGTACTGGTTAATCCTGATGAATCTGTAAAAGCTGCAGGAGGATTTATGATACAAGTCCTTCCTAATGCAGAAGATGAAACAATTGATAAAATCGAACAGGCTATTGCAGAATTACCTATGGTTTCACAGCTTATGGAAAAGGGAGAAACTCCAGAAGAGATTCTTGACCGACTAGTCGGAGATGGATCAGCACGAATTATTGACGGTTTGCCTGTCAGCTTTACTTGTGATTGTTCAAAGGAACGATTTAAAAATGCAATCATTACACTAGGTAAACAGGAAATAAATGACATGATAGATGAAGACGGCGGAGCGGAAGCAGTATGCCAATTCTGTCGGACACCTTACCATTTCGACCGGAATGAACTGGAAGAACTGATGGAAGAAGCTGACGGGATCAATGGCTGATCTGAATTAAGTCAGGAAATCATCTTTATGCTGGAGTAAAGATATGGTACTATAATTCAGATAACAGGTATTAAGAGAACAGGAAAAGAAAGGTCGGGTTCTTAGAAGAACCCCTTGTTTCTATAAAAAGCGTGTTTCCTGTAAGAATACCTTACTGAAGAAAAGTCAATAGAATGGAGTGACAGGATTGTCTCAAGATACACATAACGAGGAAACACTGACTGATCAGCTGGTGGTACGCCGTCAGAAGATGAATGACCTTAAAGAGAGAGGCGTCGACCCGTTTGGCGGACGTTACGAACGAACACATTTTTCAGACGAACTTCATAAAGCACATGAAGATCAGTCAAAAGAAGAACTGGCAGAAAAAGAAATTACTGTTAAAATAGCGGGTAGACTGATGACTAAACGTGGCAAAGGAAAAGCCGGTTTTGCTCACCTTAAAGATAAAAACGGATCGATTCAGATCTACGTCAGAAAAGACGCTGTAGGCGATGAGCAGTACGAAAGTTTCAAAACTGCTGATTTAGGTGATTTTCTAGGAATTGAAGGAACAGTTATGAAAACCAACACGGGCGAAGTAACGGTCCGCGCAACGGAACTGACTTATCTATCTAAAGCCCTGCGTCCTCTTCCTGATAAATACCACGGCCTGACAAATGTTGAACAGAAATATCGTCAGAGGTACCTGGACCTTATTTCAAATGAAGAAAGCTATGACCGCTTTACTAAACGCAGCCGGATCATTCAGGAAATCAGAACGTATCTGAACTCACTGGATTATCTGGAAGTTGAGACACCTCTGCTGCATAATTTAGCTGGAGGAGCAGCTGCTCGTCCATTTACGACACATCATAATGCACTGGATATGGAACTGTATCTTCGAATAGCTATTGAACTGCATTTGAAACGCCTGATTGTCGGTGGGATGGAAAAGGTTTATGAAATTGGCAGAGTCTTTCGTAATGAGGGAATCGATACGACGCACAATCCCGAATTTACAATGCTTGAGCTGTATACAGCTTTCCATGATGTGGATGATGTAATGGACCTGACAGAAGATCTGATCCGTACGGTTACAGAAAACGTTCTTGGATCTACAGATATTCCATATGGTGATGAAACAATTCATATAGGTAAGAAGTGGGATCGTCGTCACATGGTCGATCTTATCAAAGAAGAAACGGGAATCGATTTCTTTCAGAACTATACAAATGAAGAAGCACGTCAGCTGGCTAAAGAGCATAATGTCGCGATCGACGATTATGCCACTTTTGGTCATGTAGTAAATGAGTTCTTTGAGACGTTTGTCGAACATACGCTGATTCAGCCGACATTTGTGTATGGTCATCCTCTGGAAATATCTCCTCTTGCTAAGAAAAATGAAGAAGATCCGCGTTTCACTGATCGCTTTGAGCTCTTTATAGCTAAACACGAATATGCCAATGCGTTCAGCGAGCTGAATGATCCTATTGATCAGAGAGAACGATTTGAAGCGCAAGCTCTTGAAAAAGCGCAGGGAAATGACGAAGCGCACGATATTGATGAAGATTTCATCGAAGCACTTGAATACGGCATGCCGCCAACAGGTGGTTTAGGTATCGGAATAGACCGTCTGATCATGCTTCTCACTGATTCTCATTCCATACGTGATGTACTGCTCTTCCCTACAATGAAAAATATTGATTAACCGAAAATCTGGAAGCCACCCTATGTGACTTCCAGATTTTTTACATAATTAAAAGAAGTTAGGAATTATAGTGTGAAATTCTCGATAATATCTTCAAACTTCTATACTATAATAGGTAAGAGAATAAAGAATCAGGAGAAAGTGGGAATAAGAATGAAACAAACAAGATGGATCAAATTTCTTGGGGGAAGCAATTTACTGTTTACGTTAGTCACACTAATTTTGATCGGTATTGTGGCGATAATATTTAACCAGGTCGACTATATTTTCACCCCTTTATTTGTTATTGTGTCCAACATCTTAATGCCATTTGTTATTGCCTTATTATTGTATTACTTATTTAATCCATTCGTCGATTTTCTTGAAAAGAAAAAAGTCAAAAGAATATATGGAGTAGTCATATTATTTCTTCTACTTATCGGGGTATTAGTTGTAGGAATAGGTTCACTTTATCCCCTGCTTAGAGATCAGGTTGCCAGCTTTATAGAAAACTTTCCTGACTTTATCCAGTCGATCATTGCTTCAGTTACTGGATGGCTGGAAGATTTGCCATTTGGCAATGAGATAGAGTCGTTTATTCAAGAAGGAGAAGACTTTGTAACTTCGATACCAGACAACTTAAATCAGTATCTATCAGATGGATTCAGTGGGTTATCGGCGGTCATGACTGGTTTGACGAATGTAGTAGTAACAATCGTTACCTTCCCAATTATTCTGTTTTTCCTGCTGAAAGATGAAAAACGTTTCTTTTACGCAGTGCTGAGTATTGTCCCGCCAAAATGGAGAGAAGATCTCATAAGAGTATCTTCGGAAATAAATGATCAGGTTGGTGCCTACGTTAAAGGACAGCTTATTATTGCAACATCGATTGCTGTCATGATGTTCATTGGCTTCTCAATAATAAATTTGGAATTTAGTGGGGTACTAGCAGTAATTGCCGGATTTACATCTATTATTCCTTATATCGGTCCGACGCTGGCCTTTATCCCGGCGCTTGTAATAGCATTGATCGATTCCTGGTGGATGGTTATACAGCTGCTTCTCGTCTGGGCAGTTGTTCAGTTCGTTGACGGAAATCTGATTGAGCCGAACGTTATGGGAAGACAGTTAAATGTTCACCCGCTGACTATTATTATAGTCCTGCTGGTCATGGGCGACCTCCTGGGACTATTCGGCCTGATTTTCGGTGTGCCGATTTATGCCATCCTTAAAGTCATCGTTGTCCATTTCTTTCAGCAGTTCAAGAAACGGTATAATAAATACTATGGGGACCTTGCTGGAGAATACGAAGTCAGAACAATCGAAGCTGCGGTCAGTGGAAAGAGCAAACATGACCCTCAGCTTAAGCGTAATATACAAATAGCTAAACTAAAAAATAAAAAAGAGAACAAGAAAGTTAAAGGAGATACTGAGGCTGGTCAATCAGGAGAAGAGCAGATAGATGATTCAGTAGAAATCGATGATGAATAATAATTAAAAACTGACCTGTCTTACAGACGGGCCAGTTTTTTTATAGAAAAGATGACATTTAACTGTTGACGATGATGCAGAAACCTGTTATTATTAATCTCGTTGCTGCAAAACATAAACATGTAACGGCAATGAAAAAATAAAGTTGATTGTTGACAGTGAGTCGACAATGAGCTATAATAAAATAGCTGTCACACGAATGAAGGTAACGCTTTCAAGAGAGAAGTACTCAGAAACTTTTTCAAAAAAGTGTTGACCGCGAATCGGAGACGTGGTATTATATAAAAGTTGTTGCGAAACATATACAATACAAACTGAAAGAGATAGATCTTTGAAAACTGAACAAAGTAGAAACAACCAAATGTGCAGGGGTCTTCGATTCTTTTGGAGTCGAAGGCAACAAACGAGTTAACATGGTTAACTCACAAGTAATACAATGAGCAAGTCAAACTTAAAATGAGAGTTTGATCCTGGCTCAGGACGAACGCTGGCGGTATGCCTAATACATGCAAGTCGAACGCTGAAACACTCTGCTTGCAGAGTGTGGATGAGTGGCGAACGGGTGAGTAACACGTGGGGAACCTGCCCATAAGAGGGGGATAACATCCGGAAACGGGTGCTAATACCGCATAGGTGATCATAGCGCATGCTTA
>NZ_BAAGIR010000015.1:0-31385 GCF_054658155.1 Alkalibacterium sp. m-11 | reverse complement strand
AAGCATTTGCGTCCGTCTTCCTTCAGATTCCGCCTCACGGCGGACACCCTTGACTTTCGCTAACAGTTCCTACTGCCAAGTCTGTAGTGGACTTTCACCACCAAGTTGTCGCCCATGCCGGGCGCACAAAGAGATGGACTTTATCGTACGCATGCACCAAAGTCCCTTCCCTGTCAAAGCTGTAACTTGTGTTGTAGTAGCCGCCATCTTTCTTGACAGCAACTGAGCCACCGACGATGTTGATTTGATACTTGCGTGCCAATTTACTCAGAAAACTTTGGGTGTCATGCCCTTCCTCGTCTGCAGTAGCACTCATATTGTCAGGAAAGAATGATACATTCCACATTTCGGGAAGAACGATGGTACCCGGCTTACTAGACTCCACAGCTTCTTCAATCAACTTACTGATTCTGTCCCTGTTTTTATCAGGATCATTAAATGCTACATCCATTTGAATCGCACTGACCTTCACACTGTTTCCTCCTCATTAGTACTCCGCTTCGATTTTCTGAACTTCTTCATATAAATAACGATTGACTGGACAATCCAGATCAGACTCTTCGGCCTTTTTCAGAATAGTTCCTGAAAACAGCTCCACTTCTGATAGACGCTTGGCTAGGCCATCCTGTCTCATTGAGGGCATGCCATCCGAATCTACGGTGTCTATAATGTCGAAAGCCTTTTGTACATGTTCGTGTTCCAGACTGACCCCCTCTGCTTGAGCAATCTCTACTACTTCCTCCATGGCGGATCTCGCCTGATCATGATATTCCCCGCCTGTTTGAACACCACCAAAATTCGATTGGTTGACCATGACCACCTGGTTTACGCCAACGTTCATCATGAACTTCTCCCAAATTTTCAAAGTAATATCTTCCTCGACTGCATAAGGAAACTGAGCTTCCTCAAAGATCGACTTAACTGCATCCAGTCTTTTCTGTTTATCTGGACTGTCCACTCCAATCTGGAGCCAGCCTTTTACTTTGGACCGGACATCCTGACCATCTCGTGTTGCATCCATTCCTATCGCTACCGTAGGAATAATTTTTTCATGACCAAACTCACACCCAAGGATACCCTCGCTGGAAATTCCATTGATTAACGATAGGATTGTAGACTCTTCTCCTACTTGATTTTTCATAGATTCCAGTGCGCTGTCAAGTGCCAGCGATTTCGTGCAGACTATGATCAGATCTGCAGGTGTACTCTTTTCGGATTCTAAAACGTAATTGAAATCGCACGGGACACCGTTTAATGTCACTCCGTCACTTTCATATTTTTTCTTTCTTCCTTCATTTACTATCACTCTTACACGATCTTTTCCCAAAGCTTCTGACAAGTGCTGTCCATACAACACACCCAGAGCCCCTAATCCAACTATAGAAACTGTCTTCTCATTCATAACAAATCTCCCCGTATACTCATGTAAATTATTTTACTATCTTATCATATAATCAGACTAATTCAGACTTTAATTAAGCGGATCGCAGTAACAGGTCTATCCGGTCTGATCGAAATGGTCTTTTCATTAGGTCAGAGCTTCATGAGACAAGCGCCAATCTAACGTACCAGCTCAAGGGGAGTCATTCAAACCTCAAAGTTTAAACGTTCCTATAGTGAATACTGTTTATAAAAGTACTGCAAAAAAAAAGCAGGAAAAGCATAGAGAGATCTCCAGCTTTTCCTGCTTCTATTGCTTTCATTATGTGTCTGACGACACGACAGCAGATTATTGACTTTACTTACATCATGCCGCCCATTCCGCTTGGATCCATTCCACCAGCAGGTCCATCATTTTCAGATGGGATTTCTGCTACAGCAGCTTCTGTCGTTAGTAATAGCGCTGAAACAGATGCTGCATTTTGTAACGCTGAACGGGTTACTTTAGTTGGGTCGATGATACCCGCTTGTACCATGTTGACCATTTCACCTGTTGCTGCATTGAATCCAATGCCAGGCTCAACGTGTTTCAGACGTTCAACAATAACACTTCCGTCCAGACCAGCATTTGAAGCGATCTGACGAACAGGTTCTTCCAGTGCACGAAGGACGATTTTCACACCAGTTGCTTCGTCACCTTCAAGATCGATCGTTTCCAGTTTATCCAGAATGTTGATATAAGCTGTTCCACCACCGGCGATGACACCTTCTTCAACTGCAGCACGTGCAGCATTCAATGCATCTTCGATACGCAGTTTACGTTCTTTAATTTCAGTTTCAGTCGCTGCTCCGACTTTAATGACTGCAACGCCGCCTGCCATTTTAGCAATGCGTTCCTGCAGTTTTTCACGGTCGAATTCAGAGTTTGTTTCTTCAGCTTGAGCACGAAGCATCGCCACACGCTGTTCGATGTTCTCTTTTTCGCCAGCACCTTCAACAACAGTTGTGTGGTCTTTAGTTACAACAACTTTTCCTGCAGTACCCAGCTGATCGATCGTCACATCTTTAAGGTCCAGCCCAAGATCACTTGTGATGACTGTTCCGTTTGTCAAAATAGCGATGTCTTCCAGCATACCTTTACGACGGTCACCGAATCCCGGCGCTTTAACAGCTACAACGTTAAGCGTTCCGCGAATCTTGTTCAATACAAGTGTAGGCAGTGCTTCTCCTTCGATATCGTCTGCAATGATCAGAAGTGGACGATTCTGCTGCATGATATTTTCAAGAACAGGAAGGATTTCCTGTACTGAAGAAATCTTCTTGTCTGTAATCAGAATGTAAGGATTATCCAAGTTTGCTTCCATTTTCTCGTTATCCGTTACCATGTACTGAGACAGGTAGCCGCGATCGAACTGCATTCCTTCAACAACATCCAGTTCAGTTTCAATTCCTTGAGATTCCTCTATTGTGATAACGCCGTCGCTTCCCACACGTTCCATCGCATCTGCAAGCAACTTACCGATCTCTTCGTCGCCAGATGAGATTGCAGCAATTTGCGCGATAGACTCTTTGTCTTCTACTTTAGTAGAGATGTCATGTAGAGCTTCGACTGCTTTTTTAGTTGCCAGTTCGATTCCGCGACGGATGCCTACAGGGTTAGCGCCTGCAGTCACGTTTTTCATTCCTTCATTGACGATTGCCTGGGTTAGAACAGTCGCAGTAGTTGTTCCGTCACCTGCGATATCGTTTGTTTTGCTTGCTACTTCAGCAACAAGCTGAGCACCCATATTTTCGAATTTGTCATCCAGTTCAATTTCCTTTGCGATGGTCACCCCATCATTAGTGATTTGAGGTGCGCCGAAAGATTTGTCCAAGATAACATTTCTACCTTTTGGTCCCAATGTCACTTTAACTGTATCAGCTAGTTTATCTACGCCACGCAGCATTGCTGCACGTGCATTTTCAGAAAATTTGATTTCTTTAGCCATGGTAATAATCGCTCCTTCAATATTATTTTTTTTAATGAATCAGTGGTTCAAATTAGTCAACGATTGCAATAATGTCTGTATCTTTAACTACTAGATAATCGGTTCCTTCATACTTGATTTCAGAACCGGCATACTTTTCAAAGATAACCTGATCGCCGACAGAAACTGATACGTCAGCTCGGCTTCCGTTATCAAGAAGTTTTCCGTCTCCAACAGCTACAACCACTGCTGACTGCGGCTTCTCTTTTGCTGAATCAGGTAAAACTAATCCGCTTGCAGTTTTCTCTTCTTCTTTCTTCACTTCAAGAAGTACACGATTTCCTAAAGGTTTTAACATGATGCAATCCCTCCAAAATAGTAGTTTTAATTTTTCACTAAAGATATAGTGAGATGTGAGTGTTAGCACTCTCGACCTCCGAGTGCTAACTACATTACCTAGTATATTCAAAACTGTGATTTCTTGCAAGTCCTAACTTTAATTTTTTTTGAAAAATTTACCCGGTGGAAAACGGCTGGTTTTTGTGTTAAATTACTATATATTGTGGGAATACCAATTAAAGGATGAACAACATGTCAGTTAATGATATTAATAAAAAAGCGGCTATTAACATGATCAGCCTGTTTCTTGCCGTACAGCTTGTTTCTGCTGTGATCCCTCTCTTCTTACCTGAAGACATAGGGATTGTTGGGTTTCTTCTCCCTTCCATGGTGCTGTTTGCAATAGGCGCTATAGGCATGATCGTGATTGAGAGAAGAAAGCAGATGAGATTTGAATTCGAAGAGCGTTTCAGTCATAATCCTGTCAGAATTCTCTTATGGGGGCTGATCGGGATGTTTATCGCTATAGTCGTGCAGTCCTTCGCAAGTATTATTGAAGTAAACTTTCTGGGCTCTTCTATGGAGTCTGAAAACACTCAGTTTCTGATGGAAGTGGTTAGAAATTATCCGTTCTTTCTTCTCCTAGTTGGAGTAGCAGGGCCAGTAATGGAGGAATTTGTTTTCAGAAAAGCAATTTTTGGTCTTCTGATTGATCGGATTGGCGGCATTGGAGCTGCAGTCATAAGTTCACTGCTCTTTGCATTCATTCACTTTGACGGTCTGCTCCTAGTGTATTCTTCAATGGGACTGGTCTTTGCCTGGTTGTACTTTAAAACTAAAAACATATGGACACCAATTCTGGCACATTGTCTGATGAATGTGGCAGCTGTCCTGATCAACTTGTACTTTTCTTAAAAAGACGAGTAGTGTAGAAAGGATTTATAATGACAGAAAAACAAATCATGTTTCAAATTGCATTTAAGTATATTTTCTTCCTGTTGTTCATGTTCTTTACGATCGATTCAGTCGACAGCAGTGGATGGGGTTTTTTCTCTTTCTTATTTGCTCTCTTCGCTACAAAAGACTTTGTACAGGGTACAAGAATGGCTGCAGCGTATCTTCGCATCAAAAAAAGTAAAAATAACAGCAAATAAAAAAAATCTTCAAAGCTTACAGACCCAATCAAGGTCAGCTTTGAAGATTTTCTTTTTATTCATTATAAAATAAGTCGTTTAAGGGATTGTCATCTTCTTCAGGTTCAGTCTTCTGATCAAAGTCCTGGTAATAATTGATGAAGTAAATCAGTGTCTGCAATTCGTTTGTCAGGTCAACGTTGTGTACTCTGACTTCTTTTGGCACAGTCACACGGATTGGGGTGAAGTTCATAATACCTCTAACTCCGCCTTTGACCAGTTTATCCGCCATCTCCTGAGCTATTTCAGAAGGTACCGTGAGAATAGCTACATCGATCTGCTGCATTTCAAGCTGATCGACCATTTCATTGATATCGTAAATAGGTACGCCCTGGTGGATCGTTCCAATCAAATCATCTTTCACATCAAATCCGGCACTGATACGGATATTGTTGTTTCTGCGAAAATTATAGTTTAGCAAGGCTTGTCCAAGGTTACCGACACCACTCAATGCAACATTGGTCAAACGGTCCTGATTCAGTGTTTTACTGAAAAAATTCATTAAAGCTTCTACATCGTACCCGTAGCCTCTTTTACCTAAAGCTCCGAAATACGAGAAATCACGTCTGATTGTTGCACTATCCACTTTAACTGCTTCACTTAATTTAGCTGATGACACACGTTCTTTACCTGCCTCGTATAGGAAACGCAAATAGCGGTAATATAATGGCAGTCTGCGTGCAGTAGCTTTCGGGATTTTCTTATCAGCCATTGTCATTCTCCTCGTCTCAATTCATTTAATAAACAGCTTCTCTGGATCTTATCAAACTTTTCCAAAGGTGTATCTTTTCTTACCTTGTGTATTCACAAACTTACATAGGATACCATTTTATATTATACCACTAATCCCAGTAAAATAAAGTAAATCGGGTCTGAATTTGTTAAATATTTCAATAATATTCAATAATTAATCGTTTATTATTGAACAAGTTTCGGAGAATGTAAAAAAGGGAACAAGCCTAAATCGTCCTCTGTCTGAGCCTTGCAGGTTTTTCAATTAGACTAGTTTATTCCTGCTCCTGTATGCTAAACTGTTAGATATTGACAGATGACTAGGTTAGAAAATGAGGAATAGTATGATACTTTTACACACGCAAAAAATAGCAAGACATTTCGGTGCTGAAACACTTTTCGATAATGTTAGCATGGAAATAAAGGAAAATGCCAGAATTGGTCTGGTGGGTAGAAATGGTGCCGGTAAAACGACCCTTCTTAACATCCTTTCTGGAAGAGAAGAACCGGATGAAGGCACCGTTCATAAGAAAAAAAACTGTACTATCGGCTATCTTGATCAGCATACCGGTCTGGAATCTGATCTGACTATCTGGGAAGAGATGGATAAACTAACCGAACCTATTAAACAGATAGAAAGAGAAATGCATGCTATCGAGCATAAATTAAGTGATGATTCTATCGATAAGCAGTCTGATAGCTATACGGATCTTTTGTCCAGGTATGATTTTCTGCAGCAGTCGTTCAGGCAGCATAACGGCTATGGCATCGAAAGCGAGATCCGTTCAGTACTTCATGGCTTCCGATATTACCCGGAAGATTATGATACACCTATAGCAAATTTGTCAGGGGGGCAGAAAACCCGACTTGCGCTGGCCAAACTTCTTCTTGAGAAAAAGGACCTTCTTATTTTAGATGAGCCGACCAACCACTTGGATATCGATACATTATCCTGGCTGGAAAGTTACCTCCAGAATTATTCCAAGTCCCTTCTCATCGTTTCCCATGACCGATACTTTCTGGATAAGGTTGTCAAAAATATATACGAAGTCAGTAGAGGCTCTGTAGAAAATTACCCGGGAAACTATTCGAATTATCTGAAACAGAAGGCTGAAAAGATCAAGCGTGAATGGAAAGTATATGAAAAGCAGCAGAAGAAAATGGCTAAACTGGAAGACTTTGTGAACCGTAATCTGGTGCGAGCTTCTACAACGAAAAGAGCCCAGGCTAGAAGGAAACAGCTTGAGAAGATGGATCCATTGGACAAGCCTCAAGGTGATGAAAAAAGTGCGCATTTCCAGTTCATTCCTGAACGAACTTCAGGGCAAGTCGTGCTTCAGACAGCTGATCTGACAATCGGATACGATTCTATTCCATTATCCGAACATGTGGATCTCGATATTCGCAAGGAAGATTCCATTGCAGTCGTAGGTCCTAATGGGGTTGGTAAAACCACTCTCCTCAAGACGCTATATAAATTGATTCCTTCAATCAGCGGAGAAATAAAGTATGGAACGAAAGTCGATATGGGGTATTACGATCAGGAACAGACAACTTTAAATGACAAGAAGACTGTACTGAATGAGGTCTGGGATGACCACCCTCTGCTCCCAGAGCAATCTGTGCGGACCCTGCTAGGATCCTTTCTATTCAGCGGGGAAGATGTCGATAAGTCTATTTCTTCTTTAAGCGGTGGCGAGAAAGCTAGAGTTGCACTAGCAAAACTGGCTCTCGAAAAAAACAATATGCTTTTGCTGGATGAACCGACTAACCACCTGGACATCGACTCAAAAGAAGTACTTGAGAATGCTCTGATCAATTTTGAAGGTACATTGCTGTTCGTTTCTCATGACCGCTACTTCATCAACAGGCTGGCTACAAAAGTCATTGAACTATCGGAAAAAGGAGCTACACTTTATTTAGGTGATTATGACTATTACCTTCAGAAAAAGGCTGAACTTGAGGCAATTGAGTCGATCGATTCTACAAGTGACTTTCCTGAAACGACTGATGCTCAACCTTCAGACAGTATGTCCGATCAGACTGCCAAGCTAACATTTGAAGCACAGAAAGAGCGTCAGAAACAGGAGCGTAAACTTACCAGAGAAATTGAGCGAATCGAAACTGAACTTGAAGATCTGGAAACTGCACTGCTGAAGATTCAGCACGAACTCAGCCAGCCGGAAACTTTCTCTGACAGTGTCAAAACAGAACGGTTATCTAATGAAAATGAGGCCCTTACCAGCAAGCAGGAAAATCTGCTGATTGAATGGGAATCACTGCATGATACGTTGGACAACCTGTAAAACGGACAAAAAGATACCTTAACTAGTCTCAACTGCGGAAAAGAGGATATGACTATGGATCAAATGGATTTGAAAATACTGCAGATTCTGCAGGAAAACGCCCGCGCATCTTTAAAAGAAATAGCCAGTGAGACCTATCTTTCCTCCCCTGCTATTTCTAATCGGATAGCTAAGCTTGAAAAAGAAGGATTTATCGATAAATACATGGCTCGAGTCAATTTAAAAAAACTCGGCTATCACATACAGGCATTCATTCAGCTTGACTTAAGCCCGAACCAGAAGAAGGATTTCTACCCTTACATCGAACATGTGCCTAATGTACTGGAGTGCAACTGTGTAACTGGCGATTTCTCGATGCTTATCAAAGTATCCTATCCAACAACTACAGAACTGGATGATTTCATCAACGACCTGCAGCAGTTCGGTAAGACCTATACACAGATTGTATTTTCTACTCCAGTTCCAACAAGAGGCCTGACCCTGCACGATTTTGACGAATAAGCTCTAAGAAAAAAGAGTGAAGTTGGAGTTGTTTTACGCCACATATCACACAAGCAATGAGGATTATCTGTTTAAGATGGGGACTCATTGCTTTTTTCTGTCCCTACGAGTACTAGCTGTGCTGGAGTCCGAAATTTACTAAGCAAACTAGAGTAGTCTGGTGATATTTTTAATTTATGACAACGGATTGCTAATCTATTGGTCAATTAGTGACCACTCAAGTGCTGCTGACTCAACGAGTAGGCAATTGTCGGTCATTTAATGCCCACTCAAATCTTAATGCTTGACCAGCGGGCAATTGTTTACCATTTAGTGCCCACTCAAACTTTACTCCTCAATGAGTGGGCACTAGTTTACTATTTAATGCCCATTCAAACTCTACATCTCAGCCAGTGGACAATAGTTGGTTATGCGTCTACTAAAGTAGACCATATCCATTCAAATATCCCTCTCAAAGTAGCGAAATTTATTTGCTCAGTTAAAAACTCCCTATGTAGCCCTTAAAAATGTAGCGACTGAAACTCAGTCGCTTCCTCTCGATATTAAAAATAGAATAAATAAGTAAAAAACCGTCGAGTCAGAACAGCTGACTCAACGGCGCAAAATTCATTTTTATTAAATTGCTTCTCGGTACCAATCAGATATCATTACACTGACAAGCCCGGCTGTCCATTTAACGTAAAGTCCGAGTATTCCTCTTTTTCCAGCTGAACGAACGCTGCGGCACCGATCATCGCCGCATTGTCTCCACATAAATTCAGAGGTGGGATAAGCAGCTCAACACCTGGCAGTTCCTTTCGTACAGCTTCTTCCAGTGATGTGCGCAGACCTTTATTGGCCGCAACACCTCCGGCCAGAATAAGCTGTTTTACCTTTTTATCCTTCGCCGCTCGTATTGTCTTATCGACTAGAACTTCTACTACTGCCGACTGAAAACTTGCAGCCAGATCATTCGCGTCCATTTCTTCTCCCTTTTGTCGGGCATTATGGACGGTATTAATAAATGAGCTTTTCAGCCCGCTGAAACTGAAATCGTAATTGTCTTCCTGAATCATCGCTCGGGGAAAGTCATAGGTATCTTCTCCCAGATGGGCCATTTCATCTATATGATTGCCTCCAGGATATGGCACACCTATCACCCGCCCAATTTTATCGTAGGCTTCTCCTGCGGCATCATCACGTGTTTCTCCAACAATTTCAAATGAGTCCGGTCCAGACATATAAATCAGCTCAGTATGCCCCCCGCTCACAACCAGGGACAGCAGAGGGAAAGTCAGGCTGGATACCAGCTGGTTCGCAAAAATATGTCCTTTAATATGGTTGACTGCGATCAGTGGAAGGTTATGAGCAAACGCGATCGCTTTTGCTGCATTGACACCAATCAGCAGTGCACCGACCAGTCCCGGGCCTTCTGTTACGGCTACTGCATCAAGATCCGCACAAGACACGCCGGCCTCTTTCATTGCTTCTTCTATAATCAACGTAATCTGCTCCACGTGGTGGCGGCTGGCAATTTCCGGGACGACCCCTCCGAAGCGCTGATGGCTTTTAATTTGTGAGGCGACGATGTTTGACAGGATCGTGTCTCCATTCTGAATCACTGCTGCACTCGTTTCGTCACAACTTGTTTCAATAGCTAATATCAGCTTATTCGTCATCTTTTTCCTTCTTTCTAATATCACATATCATAATTATTGCATCTTCTTCAGGATCATTATAGTATCCTTTTCTCCTGGAGATTTCCTTGAACTGATGGGCGACATAAAAATTCCGGGCTGTAAAGTTAGATTCTCTGACTTCGAGAAAAAGAATCTTAACCCCATTTGCGCGGCAGTGTGTTTTATAGGCTTCAATCAATTGAGATGCTACTCTCTGATTCTGAAAGGCTGGTTCTACTGCAATAGAGTAAACTTCAGCTTCATCAAGAATAATCTTCCCACCGACATAACCCACTGGCTGTTCCTCAATTTCCGCTATGAAAAATGTCAGGTCAGATCGGGTTACCGTTTGTTCATACTCTTCTTCTGTCCAAGGTGACCCATGGGCAAATGCCTCTTCTGCTAGTCTATAGAAGTCATGCCCCAATTCTTCATCTGGCTGATAAAGACGGACCCTGACCTTTCTGTTTTCCATAAGCGGTGCCTCTTTCTATTTCTGTTCATCAGTTAACTGCTTGACTCTAAAACTCATTTCCAGAGCATCTTCATGATCGTTAGCATAGTAATTTTTCTTTATTCGACCTTTTTCAAATCCAAGCGTGGTATAAAGACTCTGTGCTGTCTCATTAGAGACTCTTACTTCCAGAGTAACCTCTGAAATCTCTTCTTTTTCCGCGATCTTGATTATCTCTCTCAGTAAATACGTCGCGATTCCTTTGTTCTGATAATCAGGGACAGTTGCGATGTTTGTAATATGTGCTTCCTGTCCAACGACCCAGGCTCCAACAAACGCGACGGCTTCTTCCTCTTCATAGACTACAATGTAAAAAGCATTTTTATTGTACCTTATTTCGTGTAGGATCGCCGACCTGTTCCATGGTGTCTGTCCGTTGTAGCACCTTTTTTCAATCGTGAGAATACTGTTGACATCCTCTTCATTTGCAATTCGGCTGCTTAAAAACCGTTCATCAGAAAGTGGATAGAAAGGCTGTTCCAGTCTGATTCGAGCAGCTATTGGAACGAATGTCCGTGTCGTCGTCTTTGTAACTCTGTCGGAAAACCAGTCTTTAAAGTTTCTCAATCCACCCGCCTCCTTGGGCATGTTCAGGATGGGCGTCCATCCAGTTCTGTTCGGCTTCAGCGCGTTTCAGGTATTCGGGTTCAAATAAATGGGCCGGCTCCGGTTGATGATATTGACCGAGTTCAATTGCTACACTCGCTCTAGGATAGTGACGACTGGAGGGGAGTGTAATGAGACGGTCTCCAAGCTTTGACTTGAATGTTTCAAAATGACGGGCAGCATCCTGTCCGACCAGCTGGACCGTTCCTTCCAGCGTACTCAGATAGGCAGCCCAGGTTTCCGCAGAGATATGAGTGTCGTTTTCTACTGCAGAGAACCCAGTGTTTTCATATTTATATAGCCCTGTATAGATGTTTCCTCTTCTTGCATCGAATACAGGAACGATAAAGCTGTCGGGAACTCTCTCACCATTCCCTGCCAGAATATGCAGACTGGAAAGACCAACGAGCTCGGCATTCAGACTATAAGCCAGTGTCTTTGCGACGGTCACTCCGATTCTTACTCCTGTATATGAACCCGGGCCTCTGGCGACGACCACTCGTTCAATGTCCTGTGGTTTCCATCCCGCTTCGCTGACCAGCTCTTCTATGGCCGGCATCAGTTGAACGCTATGATTTCTTTTAATATTTACTGTCTTTTCCAAAACTAGTTCAGTTCCATCAGTTAATGCAACAGACATCACCTGGTTGGACGTGTCGATCCCGAGAGTTTTCATTCTACAGCTCCTCAATCTCTATCTATTTAAATTTAGTTTAGCACATTTTGTGTGTCTTGAGAAACGAATCAGTGTGTGACAAATCGTTTCTTTTGAATTATTCCCGCATACTACTTACAATGAGATTAAAATTAAAACTATATTATCAATTGAAAGGTGGAGAAGCAAATGGATGAAAATAAAGACAGTTTGAAGCATAAAGCTAAAGGTGCCAAAGATAAAGCAGTTGGTGGACTAAAAGATTCTTTCGGTGATGCGACCGACGACAAAGGAAAACAAGCTGAAGGGAAAGCTCAGAAAGCTAAAGGGCACGGTCATGATGCAGTTGGAGACGCTAAAGAAGACAACGATAGAGACTGATCATTAACAGTTACATTTTGTCCAGCTTCAGTTCTCAATGACTGAAGCTGGACTTACTTATACCCTACATGAACTGGAAGGAGATTATATATGAGCAAGATATTGATTACAGGTGCCACAGGGCTGATTGGAACGAACCTGACAAAACATTTAAAAGAGTCGCATGATCTAGTACTGGCGGACATCGATTTTTCTGATTTTCCTGAAGAACTGAAAGACGGGGCTAAGCTAGTAGAAGCTGACTTGTCCAAGATCGACAAGTGGGAGGATGCACTGGACGGTGTTGAATATGTGATTCAACTGGCAGGAAACCCTAATCCGGACGCAGATTTTTATGATGAACTAGTGGATCTGAACTATGTGCTTCCTCAGAATTTATATAAACAGGCTGAGAAATCTTCTTCTTTGAAACGAATTATTTTTGCTAGTTCGATTCATGCAAGTGATGCCTATCCGCACAACGTTCAGGTAAAAACAACGGACCAGGTCAGGCCCGATGACTTGTATGGCGTATCCAAAGCCTATCTCGAAGCACTGGCCAGTTATTATGCCTATAAAAAAGGGATCGAGTCGGTTGGGATTCGAATTGGGGATTACAAAGATGATGAAAGTGAGCTGGATCCTGATGCAGACTTTTATTCAATGGGCATGTACTTCTCGGCTCGTGATATGAACCATCTGATCGACTGCTGTCTGAAAGCTGAACTGGAGGAACCCTATCTGCTGGTCAACGGGGTATCCAACAATGCCTTCCCGAGACTGGATATCGATTCTGCACGAGTAAAATTGGGCTATACTCCACAAGATGATGCCTTTGCTATTCTAAATAAACGATAACCCATTTCCATCTATCAGAAAAGACCTGCTTCCTAATGAGCAGGTCTTTTCTAATTCACATAGTCAATACTCGTTACGTACTCTCCCGGACAATCAGTTTCGTTGAGGTGATGACAGTCTTCGTAACATCACGTCCATCCTGTATCCGTTCATGCAGCAGCTGTATCCCGCTGCTACCCATTTCTTCGGTATACACCTTAACTGTAGTCAGGGATGGTGTAATGTATTTTGCTGTAGAGATGTCGTTGAAACCGATAAGACCCATGTCCTCCGGCACCTTGATATTTTTCTCATATAAAGCCTTCAGGCAGCCTATTGCTATTGCATCATTTGCTGCCACAAACGCAGTAGGCCGCTCGTTTTTATCTAGCTGCTCCAGTACCTTCAGCATATTCTTTCTGCCATCTTCCACGCGGAATTCACCAACCTGAAAATAATCAGATGAATAAATCCGCTTGCGCTTCAGATATTCTCGCATCGTCTTTTCACGAGGGTCGATCCAGTTACCTGTCCCGTCACTGAAGGATTCTTCCCCTCCGATGAAGCCGATACGCTTATGCCCCTGCTTGATCAGGTATTCGATGTTTCCCTTGATGGCATCTTTGAAATTGACCAATACACAGTCAACATCTGCTTGAGGCTTGAAATCAACAAAACACAAAGGAAGCTCTTTATCCCGAAACTGCTTCACCTGATGCTGACTGTATTTCCCAATAGCCAGTATACCAGCCAGATTGTCATGATCGATCAGTTCATCCTGATCATATAGTCGTATGAAATCGTAACCGAGCTCCTGGGCTTTTTTTTCAGCACTTATTCGGATCGACATGTAATAGAGGTCGTTCAGTTCCTCAGACTCACTGACCCAGTTGACAATGGCGATTGTCCCTTTTTTTCTAGTCATTACTTTCTTGTGACTTCGGTATTCCAAAGCTTCTGCCGCTTCGAATATCCGCTTTTTTGTTTCTTCGCCTACAGACAAGGTCGGATCATAATTGAGCACTCGGGACACAGTAGAAGTTGATACACCAGCTTTTTTTGCAATGTCTTTAAGTGTCGCCATCCCTTCCCTCCTAAAATGATAGATTCCTGATCAAAAGGTTCAGTCTGCTCTTACACCGAACTGGTAAGTCGTCTGCGACGTAAATGTCTCACCGGGTCTTAAAATGATGTTGCCGAATCCAGGTTGATTGACCGCATCCGGAAGGGTTTGAGTCTCCAGAGTGATTCCAGCATATTGACCAGCCGGTTCACCTTGAATCTCAAAGTCGTCCACTTCCGCATTATGTGTAAAGATAACGACACTGTTGCAGTCTGTAAAGAATTTCACTTCTCTACCTGATTCAGGATCGAACAGAATCCCTTCCGGTCCGTCACTTTTTCCGCTTAAGACAAATGGATGATCTAACCCGGATAAAGGTGAGATTTGCGGATGATCAGCCAGTACGGCCTCTTTAACCGCTTTGAAGGATGTAAAGTCAAAAGGTGTCCCTTCTACCTTATCCAACTCTCCTTTTGGCAGGTTTTCTTCTCCCAGTGGCGCAAAAAGATCACTGTTAAGCATCAGCTGATGATCCAGAATCGACTTTTTGATGTCCCCAGTCAAATTAAAGTAGACATGATTCGTCGGATTGAACAATGTTGGAGCATCTGTTTCTGCCTGATAATCAATTATCCATTCATCTTCTTCTGTCAATGTATACGTGACAGTTACTGATAGATTTCCAGGGAATCTGTTTTCCCCTGCAGGGCTGTTAAAAGTAAAAATCAGACTTGCACGCGAGTCACTTTCTTCAGTTCTGACTTCCCATAACTTCGTATCGAAGCCTTCTGGTCCACCGTGAAGCAGATTTTCTCCCTCGTTGACATCCAGCTGATAATCGATCCCGCTTAGTGTAAACTGACCTCTAGTGATCCGACCGGCAACTCTTCCAATTGTTGCACCGTAAAATGGACGATGGGCAATAAAATCTTCGAGATTTTCTACATTCAACGTGATATTCTCTCTGTTTCCATTCTTATCCGGTGTGACTATTTTAGTCAGTGTGGCTCCGAACGGCATGGCACTGATTGCTACCCCTTTACTGTTAGTTAGTGTATATTCAAGTACGTCTACTCCATCAACTTTTCCATAACTTTTACTAGTAATCTCCATATTCTTTCCTCCCGTTTGTTTACCGATTAAATTAATACGTTCCCATTATACCTTTTTTAAGTGAGTGATAAACCGTTTAAAGGCTTCTTTTCCATTATGATCTGTCTTGAATACTCCTGCATCCTTGAGTACCTGTAAAAACACTTCTCCGACAGCTTTATCAACGATATTCCCGACAGTTTCTTCGGTTATTTCATGTTCGATTTTCAGCTCGTCAGCCCACGACTGATGGACGGGATCAACTGCATCGACTCTTCCCAGCAGATAGTCGCGGACCTGGTTCAGTTCGTCCTTTAATCGGGGGGGCAAGATCGCCAGACCCATTACTTCAATTAAGCCTATATTCTCCTTTTTAATGTGCTGAACGGGTGGATGAGGATGAAAGATCCCATCTGGATAGGATTCAGATGTCCGATTATTCCGGAGAACCAGATCCAGTTCAAAAGCCTCCCCTTTTCTACGGGCAATCGGAGTTACAGCATTATGTGGGACTCCATCTGTTTCGGATAATAAATCTACGGATTCATCCGAGTAGCCTTCCCAGACCGACATTACTTTTTCTGCGGCTTTTATCAGACTGTTCTTAGATTCACTCGTTATACGAATCACTGACATCGGCCACTTAATGACAGCCGCCTTGACATCGGTCATTCCATCGAGTTCGAAAGAAAACCTTTCTTCAGCACGCTCCAGCGGAAACGTATGGCGTCCACCCTGATAGTGATCATGAGACAGAATCGATCCACCGACGATTGGCAGACCAGCATTCGATCCTACAAAATAATGCGGCAGGACGGTCAATATATCCATCAGGTTTCTGACTGCCTGTATCCCGACATTCATTTCACGATGTGCGTGTGAAAGAAAGATACAGTGCTCATCATAATAAGCATACGGTGAGTACTGGAATCCCCAGTCTTCCTCACCGACAGTCATGCGAATGATTCGGTGGTTCGCCCGACCCGGGTGAGACAAGTGCCCTTCATATCCTTCATTCTCCATACAAAGCATGCACTTCGGATAATTCGGCTTTTTCTTTCCGGCTCTAGCAATCTCCTTTGGATCTTTTTCGGGCTTGGAAAGATTGATTGTAATTTCAAGCTCGCCATAATCTGTTTCATGTGTATACTCTATATTTTTAGCTATTTCTCTTGTCTTGATGTAATTGGTCTGTCGGCTCAGCCCAAAAAATTGATCTGTAGCTTTTTTGGGACTTTGTCTGTAATTTTCCCAGAACTGCAGATTGACTTGCGACGGGGCAGGAGTAATTAGATCCATCACTTTTGCACCAAATACATCCTTAGAGGAAGGCAGGTCTTCGATCTGATCGGTTGAAACAGCGTAATTTATCAGTTCGTCCAGTAGCTCCAACGCGGTATTTTTCCTATCTGAAGGGGACAGATTTTCCAATGCATCCACTTTCAGCAACGCAGCCAGTCTGTTGGCTAGATAAATTCTGTCTGTCTGATGAACGAGGCCCGACTTTACCTGGGACTCTACAAAGTCAGCAATCGTCTGATTAATCCCACGTGTAGTGTGTATCTTAGTCATTGTTCACCCATTCCTTTGTGCCATCTTCCGTTTCTGCAATATAAAACTCTGCTTCATATCCAATTTCTTCCTTGAATCCCTGACCCACCTGAGCGATAAACTCATCGACGTGATTATCCTCGACGATGGCAATACAGCAGCCTCCAAAGCCTCCGCCTGTCATACGAGCACCAACTGTGCCTTTCTGCTGCCAGGCCAGCCTCACCAGAAGATCCGTTTCTCTGACAGTCACCTCATAATCTTGATGAAGGGACTCGTGAGATTCATTCATATACTGACCGAACGCCTTCAGGTCATTATTCTTCAGAGCCTCTGCAGCCCGTTCAGTCCTTGCACTTTCATAGACAGCATGTCTTGCCCGTCTGAGCAGAATCTCATCTGATATGACACGTTTGTGCGCCTCAAAGGCCTCTTCTGTCAGTTCACCTAAACTCCTGACATTCACTGCTGTCTGAAGCTGCTCTAACGCCGTCTCACACTGCTCACGACGGGTATTGTATTCAGAATCGACCAGCTCTCTTCTGGTCATTGAATTCATGATGACTATTTTATGATCGGGCAGATCGACTGGAATCTCTTCGAATTCCAGTGTGTTTGTATCAAGAAGCAGTGCACTGCCTGCTTTGGACATGCCGATAGCAAACTGATCCAGAATGCCTGAATTCAGTCCTAAAAATTCATTTTCAGTCCGCATCCCCAGTTTGACTAGGTCCAGCTGATCGATGTCAAGCGAGAACAGGTCTCTGACGATCACTCCAGTCAGTAGTTCAAGAGAGGCAGAAGATGAAAGAGACGCTCCATTAGGAATAGTCCCATAAATATACAAGTCGAACCCCTGGGTCAGTTTTCCAGTTTTTTCTTGTATATAATTGATCATTCCCTTAACATAATTCAGCCAGTTGTCTTCTTTTTTATAGGTAAGATCATCAAGATCAGCTGTCAGAATGCCCACTTCCGGAAAGTTTCCGGAATACGCCTGAATCATCTGATCTTCCCTTTTCTTAACAACTCCGTATGTTCCCATAGTAATTGCGCATGGAAACACTTTTCCGCCATTATAGTCAGTGTGCTCGCCTATCAGATTGATTCGTCCTGGAGAAAAGAAAACCTGATTTCCTTCATACCCGAAAGCTTCTTTAAACCCCTCCAGCAGTTCATTCCTGTTCATAATTAATCGCTCCTCTACTTGTAGTCAGTAACATTGTAACCCTTTTAGTAAAACTATACAAGTAAATTTACTAAACTTCTTTGTGTATAATAAATCAGTCTCTGGATGGATAGTAAAACCTTTGTCAGTAGTGTAAACTACTAGTATTAAGATGAAATCTAGCATCAAAATGTGACAGACCATTCATTATTCACAAAGAACTCACATAACATTAGTCCAGTTTTCTAAAATGTTGCAGTTCGATATGGTATAATATGAACAGGTCTAATATTAATACAATCTATAACGCATAGGAGGGACTTACATGCCATTCTTTCCATTCTATTGGGATCCCACAATGATTCTGATTATCATAGGTATGATTATTTCCGGATTTGCAAGTATGTACGTGCAGTCCACTTACAGTAAATACAGCAACGTGAAGAGTAAACGAGGGTACACCGCTTCCGATGTCTGTCGCGAGATTTTGAACGCTGCACAGCTGAAAAATGTCCGACTTGAAGGGATCAGGGGTAACCTGACAGACCATTATAATGCACAGGACAGTGTCCTCAGATTATCCGATACCACTCGGAATTCAACATCAGTAGCCGCTATCGGTGTAGCAGCACACGAGGCTGGACACGCCATGCAAGACCGCGACAACTACGGTCCGCTTCGTCTACGTGCAGCACTTGTGCCGGTTACCAACTTCGGACAGACAGCTGCTTTCCCAATCCTGTTTCTTGGATTTTTCATGGGCTATCAGCAGACACTGATCAATATTGGAATTCTTTTGTTCTCACTGACTCTGCTGTTTCAGCTGGTCACTTTACCGGTAGAATTCGATGCGTCTAAACGTGCCATTCGTATCCTTGAAGAGCAGAACCTTCTTACAAATGAAGAACTGCCTCAAGCCAAGAAAGTACTGAATGCCGCTGCATTGACTTATATTGCCGCAGCAATTGCTTCATTCCTGAGTGTCCTAAGACTCTTCCTTATTTTTGGTGGAGGCGGCAGACGTCGCAGATAGTAATATTTAACGCAGACAGCCTCATCGTTCCCTTGTTTAAGGTTAACGATGAGGCTGTCTTTTGTGTAATTGTTTAAACTTGATTAGCCGCTCTTCTCTTTGAAAAGGTCATGGATCGCCTCTTTGCTCCGGGGAAGTTCTTCAACCGGTGTTCTCATATTGTATTCCAGAACTAGATCAGGCTCTATATCAAGCATTTTTAAAGTCTGAAAGACACTCTCCCAGTCAATCGCTCCTTGCCCTATAGGCAGGTGATTGTCCACATTTCCCCTCGTATCATTAATATGAAGGGCCAGAAGCTTGCTGTTCAGTTCTTTCATGACAGTGGCAATGGGCCACCTGGTAATCTGAGCATGGCCGACGTCGAGGACTGCACCCACCACATCTTCTTTGAACGAGTGAATAAAAGAAATAAAAGCGTCGTGATCAAACAATTCTCTCTGGCGATCGCCACCATGTTCTATAGCCAGTCTGACCTTGCACTGTTTAGCAGTAGGAATCAGAGTCCTGATTCCTTTAAGAGCATAGTGTCGGCTTTTTTCCTTGTCAAATGTCGTCGGATGAATGACACCTGGACTGATGACCACATGAGATGCCTGGATCCGTCCGGCAAAACGGATGGTTTTTTTGTACTGTTCCAATGCTGCAGTCCTGACTGGCCCCCACTCACTAGCCATATTCAAATCATAGTGAGGGGCATGGACACTATATTGAGCGCCTGCTCTTCTCAATTGTTGAATAAGTCCCTCTTTGTGATTGTCTTTAATGTGAGACCAGTGAGTACCATCTATGAACAGCTCTACTTTATCTGCACCTAGTTCAATACATGAGTTTACGGCCTCCATAGGCTGAGATTCCAGAAGGGGCAGTGTCGAATAAGAAATTATCGGCATAAGGTCATCCTCCTTTTTCCATTTCTTGTGAATCTTCTATAGGGACTGGCAGCTTTCGATATAGTCTTTAAGTATATGCACTGCCTGAACGCAATCGTTCAAATCAGACCATTCTGCAGGATTGTGACTTATCCCATCTTTACTTCGGACGAAAATCATTGCGGAGGGAACATGCTGGCCCACGATCATTGCATCGTGACCGGCTCCACTAGGAAGATAGTAGGGTCTGATGCCTTTCCCCTGCATCGCTTTTTCCAATTTATCCTGTAGTTTTTTTTTATAGGAACTGGCGGCACATTATGCACTGTCTCACATGTCAGAGTGATTGCCCAGGATTTACTGATATCTTCTGCCGTTTGAATAATAGCATCAATAAGCTGCTGACGTGTATTCTCAAAAATATCCCTGATATCCAGGTAAACTATGACTTCCCCAGGAATCACATTCGTTCCATTCGGCTTGACCTCAATATTCCCAACTGTCGCTACTGCAGAGTCGTTTATTTTTTGAGGAAGATGACTGATATAGTGGATAAAATGTCCAGCCGCAACCAACGCGTCCTGTCGATCAGTCATAGGCGTGTTTCCGGCATGACCAGCCTGTCCTTTAAATGTCAGTCTCAACCAGTAGGGGCCGGCAATTCCAGTTACAATTCCACACGGCAGCTGCTCTTTTTCAAGTCGCTTGCCCTGTTCGATATGCACTTCGACATAGGACTCGATATCACTGTGCGGACGTCCGGCTGATTTGAATCCTTCAACACTTAATCCTACGTCATTAATGACCTCTTCAAAGGCGCGGCCGTCAAAATCTTTCTTAGTCTGCATGGCTTCGATGTCCGTATCCCCCATCATTGCCTCGCTGCCTGTCAGCCCTCCGTTGAAGCGCGACCCTTCTTCATCAGTAAAAGCCACTATTTCCAAAGGTTTTTCAGGTGCATACCCTGTTTCTTTCCATGACTGAGCAACTTCCAGAGCTGAAAGCACACCTATTGTCCCGTCAAAATGTCCTCCGTTAGGGACTGTGTCAACATGGGATCCGCTCATAATTACTGGTTTGTCAGGGTGTTTCCCGTCCAGTCTGCCGATGATATTGCCTGCCCCATCTTCTCTGACCTGCATTCCTGCTTCTTCCATCCATTTAACGATCCAGTTTTTTGCTTCTCGCTCTTCCTGTGAGAATCCCGGGCGTCGTGAGCCTTGGTCCTCAGTAAGTCCTATTTTTGACAGTATACCCAGTCGGTAAGCGAGTCTCTCCCCAGATACTCCTTCAGCAGTCAGCTTACTGTCAAAGTCTGAAAGTAATTGCTGTTCCAAATCAAATGTGTTTTTAGTCATATGTTCATCTCCCCGGAATTATTAGTTTATTATAGCATGACTAACTTCAAATACACATGACTCACGGTCAGAAACCCGATTGCATGGCCTCTATGCCTAACGGACTGGCAGCACAAAGGAATGATGCTTAAAAAAGACACACTATAGTACATGACATGCTAAACCTTTAAGCTGGGAGGACCTAATAGTATATCTATATCCCCTCAGTTTACGGAACTATACTTATAGGGCGAATAGCGACATTTTAGATACAGTATATATTCAGAACTGTAACTAGAGGCCGCTTAGCAGCACTTTGGACGCATTGATTTTTTGGAACTGTAATTAGACGCTGTTTAGCGACACTTTGGAAACTATAATTTCCTGGAACTGTAATTAGACGCTGTTTAGCGACACTTTGGAAACTATAATTTCCTGGAACTGTAATTAGAACCGCGCTAGTTATACCTTAGACTCTGCTGATGTTACGGAACTGCAACTGGCCGGTACGCTAACGATACCTTTTCCTTTATTATACTGCCGGAACTACATCTAAAGATCACTTGTTCCTGAATGACTCTCAAAATCAGAAGAAGTTTCTCTATGTATTAATTAAATCCGTTATTTCACTAATATAGTACTGCCCACAACACCGCTCATTTAAATAAGGAACCGATTCGTCGGACGAATCGAACATCATTGCTCTAAAAAGAAGAAAAAACCGATCAGACGATAATAGTGTCGTCTGATCGGTTTTTTCAGTAATTACTGTACAGAATCTTCTGCAAATACCACTGACCATTCATCACGTTTTGAAAGGAAGCGTTCAGCCACTTCTTTTGCTCCTTCAAGCGTGTGATGTGCCGCCCAGCCACACTGTACCTCGTTGCTTGCCGGTACTTCGTCAGCTTCCAGTACGTCTTTCATCGTCTTTTCAAGTACTTCGAGTATTTCATCGATGTTATCGTGGTTCAGAACAGTCAGATAAAACCCTGTCTGGCAGCCCATAGGACCGAAATCGACGATATAATCCGCATGATTACGGATATGCTCTGCAGTCAGATGTTCAAGGGAATGCACGGCCATCATGTCCATGTGTTCTTTATTCGGCTGTGAAAACCGGACATCATACTTGACGATCAGGTCACCGTTCGTTCCTGTTTTTCTGTCAGCCACTCGGACGTAAGGAGCCTGTACTTTTGTATGGTCAAGGTTAAAACTTTCGACGTTCATCTTTTTTTCAGCCATTAATGATTATCTCCTTTTAAAATATCCATATTTTTTACGTCTTGTACTTTCGTTCCTTCAAATACCCAGACAAAATCGTTCATTTGAGTAAAGGATATCTGGGAAAATCCTGCTTTACTCAATGCAGTGTATACCGTATCCAGTAGAGGATAGTATTCTCTCCTCAAGTCTTCCGCAAGATCACTGTAGCCTCCGCTTTCAGCCTCTTCTATGACATTGTCATAGACATCCTGAGTTACGAAGATCGTATCAGCAAAGACGAGCTTCCCGCCTTCAGCCAGCTGCTGGGCATAGAATCTTACTGCTTCGCTCTTTTCTTCATCATCCAGATGATGGAAAACGTATGAGCTGACGATTGTATCCAGAGGTTTGTCCGGCAGTGGATAATCCTGCATGTCCCCATCGTGAATCGTAAAATCGTCCGGCAACTTTTCTTTAGCCAGTTTACGCATTTCTGGTGACGGCTCGACAGCAAACACTTCCTTGCCGGCATTCAACAGTTTTTCAGTCAGGTTCCCAGTTCCAATGCCGAACTCCAGAACATGATTGCCGCTTCTATTGACTATTTCCTCCAGTATTTCCTCATATCCGGCGAACACTTCCTTATATTCTTCATCATTGCCTTTGACTGATGCATCATAATTCTTGGCCCATCCGGTAAATACCTCTATAAATTCTCGACCCATTAGTTCGCCCCTTTATATCGTGTGATTATCTGCAGTTTTTCTAAAGTTCTCTTCCTTGGTCTTTACTACTTTTGCAGGAATACCGACAGCCGTTACTCCCACAGGGATATCTTTTAAAACGACTGCACTGGCTCCTATTTTAGCCTGTTTACCTATTGTGATATTACCTATTACCTGAACATGCGCGGAGAGAAGTACCCCGTCACCGATGGTCGGGTGGCGCTTGCCTGCCTGATCGCCCCGTCCACCTAGAGTAACAGCGTGAAACATCTTGACGTCATCTCCAATTTCTGCGGTTTCACCGATCACGATGCCCATACCATGGTCAATAAACAGCCGACGACCGATTACAGCTCCGGGATGAATTTCGATTCCGGTGATCCATCTAGCAAACATGGACAGCATACGAGCCGGTACCCTTACTCTTTTATTATATAAAAAATGGGAGATTCGATGAAAGAATATTGCCCAGACTCCAGGATAAGTCAGGACGATTTCAGCTGAGCTGCCTGCAGCCGGGTCATTCTTTTTATAAGTCTGCATCAGTTCTTTGAATGCGCTCATGTCTGCTCCTCTATCTGTTGGATTATAGTTTATTGAATCCTGACTCCAGGTCTTCGATCAGATCTTCGACATCTTCGATTCCGACAGATAGACGAATCAGTTCATCCTTAATTCCAGCTTTCAGACGGTCTGCTGAAGGAATTGCTCCGTGTGTCATCAGTGCCGGAATTTCGATCAGACTTTCTACTGCTCCTAGACTTTCGGCCAGTGTGATCAGGGATAGACTTTCGACGAACGTTTCAGCAGACAAGCCTTCCTTCAGTTCAAATGATACCATGCCGCCAAAACCTGTCATCTGTTTTTTAGCCGTTTCATATCCTGGGTGTGATTCAAGTCCAGGATAGTATATCTTCTCTACTTTGTCATGATTATTCAAATAGTCGACGATTTTTTTAGCATTTGTTTCATGCGCTTCCATGCGGATACCAAGCGTCTTGATCCCACGCTGAATGATCCAGCTATCCTGAGGCCCAAGAATCCCACCAATAGCATTCTGAAGAAACCCTAGTTCTTCTCCCAGTTTTTCACTGTTAGTTGTTACAAGACCTGCAACGACGTCACTATGTCCACCAAGATACTTCGATGCACTGTGAAGAACAATATCAGCACCAAGTTCGAGCGGACGCTGATTGTAAGGCGTCGCAAAGGTATTGTCCACGATAGTGATTATATTGTGCGCTTTGGCAATATCAGCAACAGCCTTGATATCTGTTATTTTAAGCAGAGGGTTAGTCGGTGTTTCAAGGAAGATTGCTTTCGTTTCGTCCTTGATGGCTCCTTCGATTGTTGAACTGTCACTTGTATCGACAACAGTAAAGGTCAGTCCCAGACGCTTTAAAATTTTGTTGATCAGACGGTAAGTTCCGCCATAAACGTCATCCCCGACGATGATATGGTCCCCTTGAGAAAACAGGGAAAAAATATTATGCGTTCCAGCAGAACCTGAAGCAAAGGCCAGCCCTCTGACTCCACCTTCCATATCTGCAATGAGCTTCTCCAGCGCCAGACGAGTCGGATTTCCTGTTCTGGAGTATTCAAATCCTTTGTGAACCCCTACTTTTTCCTGTTTGTATGTTGTTGTCTGGTGAATCGGGACATTAACTGATCCTGTCGCCTCATCATGACTGATTCCACCGTGTATAAAAGTTGTTTTCATTCGCATAACTGATCGTCTCCTCTTTTGAATTTATTTGTATATATTTTTTGATAAATACCGTTCGCTTCCATCCGGGAAGACTGTCACAATCGTACTGCCTGCTGGTAACGTCTGTGCTTCTTTAAGTGCTGCCGCAAATGCTGCCCCGCTTGAACTTCCTATAAAGAGTCCATTTTTTCTGGCCAGTTCCTTTGTGTAATAGAATGCTTCTTCATCAGAAATGGTATAGATCTGATCGATCCATTCCTTCTTCATGAAAGGCGGGAACGACTCAACACCAATGCCTTCTGTCTCGTGGGGTCCTGGTTCGCCTCCACCTAATATGGATCCTTCCGGTTCGACGACGATTGTTCGGACACTCTCTGACTGTTCCTTGAAGTACTGAGCAACCCCGCTGAACGTGCCTCCGCTTCCTGCCCCTGCGACAAAAGAATCAGGGTACTGACCATCTAAGTCCTTGACAATTTCAGGTCCCAAAGTTTCATAATAAGTCAACGGATTGACAGGATTTTCGAACTGAAGCGGGAGATAACTGTTTTCGATCTTCTCGCCTAACGCCTTAGCTTTAGCCACTGCGCCTTTAATGCCTTCTTCCGTAGGTGTATGGACGATTTCTGCTCCCAAGACTCGCATCAGCTCCTGCTTTTCAATGCTGAACTTTTCAGGTACGACGAAAATCAGTTTCAATCCATATGACATCGCAGCCAGCCCCAGACCGATCCCTGTATTCCCGGCAGTCGGCTCTATGATCGTTGACTCTTTGTTGATTCTTCCTTCTTTAAATGCTGTGTCAATAAGTTTGACACCCAGACGGTCCTTGATGCTTCCTCCAGGATTGAACTGTTCAAGCTTCGCAAGTATTCGTGTGTTCTCTGGAAGGTCATAGCCTTTAATTTCCATCATAGGTGTCTGACCGATCAGTTCATTTACTGTCTGTATAATCATATTATCCTCCTTTCGTCAAAAAAACGCACAAGGGGATCCCTCATGCGCTCACTCTAATTATTCTAACGGTTAGTGATTTCTTCCTGATCTGATAGTGACAGAATATATCAGGAGCTTATCGATTTAATCGCCTAGAACATTTTTGAGAGCATGAGAAATAGACTGTACACATGTACAGCAACACTCGTTTTGCTTCTCTAAAAATGTGATTGGCACGATCAAACACTCCCTAATCTACTTACTAATAGTTTGTTCACTTCTGATATTAGCATTATCTAAATCTATTGTCAATGAATCCCAGTCTAAAATTAAAAGTCTATCTTTTTTGTATAAGCTCTAACTCTAGTATACTTGAGTTAGATATCATTTAAGAAAGGAATAGATAAAATGGATACTATTTTATGGATCGTGATCATCGGTCTGTTCATATTGAGTTTTGTGGGTCTTATTTCTCCCGTCGTCCCCTCAGTACTAGCTGTCTGGGGTGGCTTTCTCATTTATCATTTTTTCATCAATTCAGCAGTCCTGACCTGGGTCTTCTGGGTATCAATGGGCGTACTTACCGTCTTCCTCCTGCTTGCCGACCTGCTTGCCGGATCAATCGCTGTCAACAAATTCGGCGGAAGTAAAATCGGGGAAACAACGGCGACGATTGCCATCATCGCTGGAACATTCATCTTTCCCCCATTCGGAATTCTGATTTTTCCGTTTATTGCCGTTCTGATCGTAGAATTCTGGATACAGGATACCTTCGCGCACGCTTTAAGAGCAGCTGTCGGAACGCTCATCGGGTTTCTCAGCGGACGAATTGCAGAAGGGATCATTCAATTGATCATGATTACCTGGTTCTTTCTCTCCATATGGCTCTAACTCGTCTGAGATGGGTTATGTTCTTCCAATTGCCTGAGTATCTTTCTAAAGAGATAACAAGTCCCTTCCTGCTCACATCAATCGATGGCAGAAAGGAGACTTTACAGATCTCTATTTAATAATCTGCAAAATCGTCACACTCTTCATCTTCCTCATACACTTCACCTTCAAAGTGTGTCTCATCATAATAAGCGTCGACTTGACCATCGCTTGTCTCTTTATGATCGTAGCTCAGTCTGGAGTAAAAGACAGCTTCCGCCATGTTAAGATACGGTCTGACGTATAAAGAAGCAATCCCCAAGGTGAACACTTCCAGGAGGTACCATCCGAAAAATGACAAGTGAAGGAAAAAGAGCTCCAGCTTGTGCCCGTCCATCAAATACCTACTTTCTTTTATGCAATCGAACGCTGAAAGGTATTCTTCAGTTCCGCGATCCTTTTTATCCTTAAAAATAAAAAATGCCTGCGAATACGAATAGGTTTTGATGATTCCTGGAATAATAAAGACTAGCGTCCATAGCGCAATGAACAAGGTTCGAAGAAGTTGGATAAGAAAAACAGGAATAAAGAATCGTCTTGAAAACACTTGAAAAGCATCAGGCAGAGGTTTTATTTTATAACTGCTTGATCGGGTCATATCGAGCAAGGTAAATGATATACCTATTGTCAAGTATGTTACGAGAAAATTGATCAGTATATTCCCCTCTTCCTCGCCAACAATAATTCTAGGAATGGATGTCAGGTCGAATCCATATATACCGCCAGTCAGCAGAAGACTGATAACAAACGGTACGAGGTAGAGAAGGATAACATCTCTCCATTTTCCACTTAATTCCTCTCTTGCTTGTCTTTTGATAGAGGCCGGGGATAGATAGGATTCTGCATTCATAGCACCTGCTCCTTTGCTTCAATATGTAAAAACCGCAGATTGCTTCTCGCTAAGCTATCTGCGGTAATCTAATACGCTTTGTTACGCTTCCTCTGTACCTATTTCTTTTCTGACGACGTCCGCAATACGGTCGACATATTCATTCACTGCTTCTTCCGTTTCAGCTTCCGCCATGACACGTAGAAGAGACTCTGTTCCACTTGGACGAACCAGTACACGGCCATTTCCTGCCATTTCCTGTTCGACCTGTTCAATGACCTCACTGATTGCCGGGTTGGACATGACATTATGCTTGTCTGTCACACGAATATTGACCAGTTTCTGAGGATACGTCGTTACTTCTTCAGCGAGTTCTGACAATTTCTTGCCTGTCTGTTTCATCACATTAAGCAACTGAATTCCTGAAAGCAGGCCGTCTCCAGTTGTATGGTAATCAAGGAAAATCAGGTGACCCGACTGTTCTCCACCTAAATTATAACCATTTTTGACCATTTCTTCCATAACATAACGGTCACCGACCTTAGTTTTCACTGATTCCAGATCATGGACTTCCAGCGCTTTGTAGAAACCAATATTACTCATGACTGTTGAAACGATCGTATTCTTCTTCAGACGACCTTCTTCATGCATGAATTTCCCGCAGATGTACATGATCTTGTCTCCATCAACAATATTACCCAGTTCATCAACAGCGATAAGACGGTCTCCGTCTCCATCAAAAGCTAACCCCACGTCTGCGCCTTTTTCCAGTACAAAATCAGCCAGATAATCAGGATGTGTGCTTCCCACTCCATCATTAATGTTCAGACCATTTGGTGAGGCACCAGTTACGTCGAAATCAGTATCCAAATCGGCAAACAGGCGGTTGAGAAGCGGACTTGCTGCACCATTAGCTCCATCAAGAGCTACATGAGTACCTGAAAGGTCTCCGTTGATCGTCTGCGTCAGAAACTGAATGTACTTCAAGATTCCTTCTTTGTACTCTTCAGATGTTCCAAGGCCATCCGAACTAGGACGCGGAAGGTCATCTCCATCACGATCCAGTAGTTCTTCAATTTCAGCTTCCTGTTCATCAGAGAGTTTAAACCCATCTGACCCGAAGAATTTGATTCCGTTGTCTTCCACAGGGTTATGTGAGGCAGAGATCATGATTCCTGCCGTTGCGTTCTGCTGACGTGTCAGGTAAGACACGCCGGGAGTAGTAATGACACCAAGTCTCAATACTTCAACCCCGACAGACAATAGTCCAGCTACAAGGGAGTATTCCAGCATTCTACCGGATATACGTGTATCTTTTCCCACAAGTACTCTAGGGGTTTCCTCTTCAGCGTGCTGAGACAGCACATATCCTCCAAAACGCCCCAGTTTAAAAGCCAGTTCAGGGGTCAGTTCCTTATTCGCAACCCCTCTAACACCATCTGTTCCAAAATATTTTCCCATTGTTCAAACTCCTCATCCTAATAGTCTAGTTATACAGTATCGTCTTCATCTTCTTCAGTTTCATCATCGTCTTCTGCTTCCTGTTCGACAGGCGTCACTCTGATCAGTACATCCACATCTCTCGGGTTACTGTCTGATATCCCATCCGGCAGAGGAATCGGTATGGTTCTGATGGTCGATTCAGTGATCCCCGACACATCCACCTCTACAGAAAAATCATTCATCTCTTCAAGAATACCCGATTCACCGATCACAGTGATCTGTTCAGGTTCTCCTTGAGCAAACTCCAGAGCATATTCATAATCTTCATTAGGTGTACCAATTTCTTCCAGATTCATTGGAACGGTCTGTTCGGTTCCTTGAACAGGGATCGTCACCTTAATCTGTTGTGGCGAAGTATTCACATTAAGCAGGTCGCCCGTTTCATCAAGAACCAGGACGTTCAAAAGGATGTCGATATCAGTGGTTATGTCACTTTCTTCCGGCATGACAACTACCATCACATCGCTGATCTGTTCCATAGTCGAAGCAGCACCGGATATTGTCACTGATTCATCGGACAGGACAGGATCATCGGCAGTATAGCCATCAGCCAAATGTGCATTTTCATTAAATTCGACTCTTACATCATGTTCTTCTATGACTTTTTCTTCAATTTCCAGCGTCAGTTCTGCCGGCATGATGCTGTAATTCAACTGATCACTCAATCCTTCTGCCTCAAGCTGGACAGTGTGACGGCCTGGGCCCATCTGGTTCAGGTCAGGCGTTTCGATATTGAAACTTTGAGTAGCCAACGTCTGTGTCAGGACAGCCTGAGGGCCTTCAAGACGAATCGTTGCCGTTTCCGGAATGCCCGATACGAAATACAAGTCCCGATCAATATTGATATCGATCGGCAAATTAGTAATGACTTCCGAGCTGGTGATGCTTGCTCCGTCAGTTGGACTCGTTGAACGGATCCGGGACTGATTTTCCAGCGCAACAAACGAAAATAACGTCACGGCAAATATAAGTGCGACTAATTTAGTAATCCACGGGTTGTCCAAATTCAACTTCACTTGCTGGACACTCCTTTCCGTACGGCCTCAACAATCTGCTGCAGCGGTCCTTGCGTCTCTTTTTCTTTCTCTGATTCCACGAGTTCTTTTGTCAGGTAGTTCAAAACTTCATCCTGCGACATATCGTTGATCAGATTTCCTCTACGAGAAATGCTGACTTCCCCTGTTTCTTCAGATACGATAATCGTAATGGCATCCGATACTTCCGACAGTCCGATCGCCGCTCTATGGCGTGTTCCCAGCTTTTTAGGAATAGCCGGACTTTCTGATAAAGGTAAGTAGCTCGCAGCCGTCGCGATATTGTAACCTTTTATGATGACAGCTCCATCATGAAGCGGGGTATTCGGAATAAAAATATTGATCAGAAGTTCAGAGCTCAGTTCTGCGTTTAGCGGGATACCTGTAGCAATGTATTCGTCCAGACCCGTTTCCATTTCAATCGAGATGAGCGCACCGATCCGTCTTTTGCTCATGTACTGAATTGCATGGGATAAGTTATCAACAATGATCTCAGTTGCAGTCGATCGACGTTTTCTTCCGAAAAGAGACCCTCTTCCCAGATGTTCAAGTCCACGTCTAAGTTCCGGCTGGAATATAATGATCAGTGCTAGAGCCGACCACTGAATAACGAAATCCACAATGAATTCCGTCGTATATAACCGAAAAATAACACTAATTGCTTTCAGAATCAAAATGACTCCAATTCCTTTAAGCAGTTCGACTGCACGAGTACCTTTTACGATACGCATCAGCTGATAGATAAAGAATGCCACTATTAGAATATCAATGATATTCACAGCTGTACGCCACACAAGAAGCCTTGACCAGTCAAAATTTGTAAAAAAATCCAAGGGCATGCTGCCACCTCCAAAATCTGCACATACACGGAGTAAGTATACCATATATCAAGGGCGGTTAAGTATTTCAAATGTGATTAAATTTAAAACTCTAACTTTTTTCATATTTAAAATCACTAGTGTTGCATTAAAAATTTAACTGTTTCATGATATAAAAAAGTCCTTTATAATGGGGTTGGATGACTTATCCAAGACCAAAACAAAGGACTTACAGCATGGATAAGTATAAAACAAAAATGACCATAAATAAATGGTTTTCCTACATTTCTTTAGAAACATTAAGTGAAACGTCTCGACAGGCTATCGGCCAGTTTGATCGGTATTCAAAAAAATTAACGTTTAAAAAAGTACTGAAACTCTTTCTCTATGCGATTAATGATAAAACCGATAGCCTACGGCATTTGGATCAACAGTTGGTCAACCCAAACTTAAAAAAAGTGATTGATATTGAGTCCATTAGCTATTCTCAATTATCCCGTGCCCTGCGAAAGATGGAACCCTCTGTATT
>NZ_BAAGIR010000014.1:0-32243 GCF_054658155.1 Alkalibacterium sp. m-11 | reverse complement strand
TTAATAGAACACAAACAAAAATAATCAGTGCTACCTGTGTAAATGCCTTGAAATTTACCAGATAATCACTGATTATTTATTTTACCCATTTATAGCCCTTAAAAAGGGTTTCTTTTTCAGCACCCTCTCTTTTAAGGAGCTGTCTTTTTTTCATTTATTATTTAATCATGTTCACCTAGGACCTTATTCTTGCTTTCTTCATAGGCCTGAATAGCCAGTTCTCTGCTTCGCTTATGGTTAACGATCGGCTTAGGATAATCTTCACCCTGATTATAGCCGGTCTTTAAGGCGATAGACAAAAAGAACCCTTCAAAAAATCGAAGGGTTCTTTTTGTCAAAATATCATTACTTAGTCATTACTCAAGTCTTCGCCATTTGATGCGATGACTTTTTTGTACCAGTTGAAGGATTTCTTAGGTTTGCGTTCAAGCGTTCCGTTTCCTTCGTTATCACGGTCAACATAGATGAAGCCGTAACGTTTTTTCATCTCACCTGTTCCGGCACTGACCAGATCGATACAGCCCCATGAGGTATAGCCCATCAAGTCTACTCCGTCGAGTTCAACGGCATCTTTCATTGCGTCGATATGCGCTGCAAGATAGTCGATGCGGTAGTCATCTGCCACGTAGCCATTTTCGTCCGGCTCGTCGATGGCTCCCAGTCCATTTTCAACGATGAATAATGGCTTCTGATAACGGTCGTAAATATCGTTCATTGTTATGCGCAGCCCAAGTGGGTCGATCTGCCATCCCCATTCGCTGGCTTCAAGATAGGGGTTCTTAACTGAAGCAAAGATATTTCCAGCCGTTTTCTCGTTTACCTTTGGATCGCCTGATGCAACGCGGGATGAATAGTAAGAGAATGAAATGAAGTCAACAGTATGCTCTTTAAGAAGAGCCTTGTCCTCTTCAGTCATTTCGATCTCGATGCCTTCACGTTCCAGTTCTTTCAGTGCGTATGCAGGGTACTCTCCACGCGACTGAACATCGATGAAGAAGTAGTTCTCATGATCGGCTTCCTGAGCGGCACGAACGTCTCTTGGATGAGGCGTATTAGGATAATATTTTCCTGCGGCCAGCATACATCCGACCTGATTTTCCGGATCCACTTCATGAGCAATCTTAGTTGCCAGTGCACTCGCAACCAGTTCATGGTGTGCAGCCTGGTATTTCACCTGCTTCTGATTTTCGCCTTCTTCAAATGCCAGTCCGGCACCCATGAATGGTGCATGCAGAATCATGTTGATTTCATTGAATGTTAGCCAGTATTTAACTAGACCTTTATATCGCGTGAACAGCGTGCGTGTAAGGTTTTCGTAGAAATCAACCATTTTACGGTTGCGCCATCCGCCATACTCTTTAATTAAATGCATCGGGCAGTCGAAGTGAGTAATCGTTACTAAAGGTTCGATGCCATGCTTGTGGCATTCTTTAAATAAATCTTCGTAGAATTTCAGACCTTCTTCGTTAGGCTCTTTTTCATCGCCTTTAGGAAAAATACGTGTCCAGGCAATAGACAGGCGGTAAGTCTTGAATCCCATTTCTCCGAACAATGCGATATCTTCTCTGAAACGATTGTAATGATCGATGGCTTCTTTAGCCGGATAGAAATGGTCCTCATCGAAATCGAAATGCTTCATCTGGCCTGTAATGATAGCCGGACGGTCTTCTCCGATTGGGACGACATCGACGTTAGCCAGTCCTCGTCCACCTTGATCGTATCCCCCTTCAAGCTGGTTGGCTGCAGTAGCGCCGCCCCATAAAAAGTCTTTTCTAAATCCCATATTTATTCCTCCTGTTGTCTGTTTTCTAACTGTTTACTTTTTCAGTTTAAAGCGTGTAATCCATTACATACAAGCGAATTCTGACAAAAATGTGAGGAATGCGTAATCCTGTGGCTAGGCCGTCATTATTATGGTAAAGTGTCAAGGATGCAGGTTTTTAGAGAAAAGAGGAACACAAATGACTCATTATGATGTACTAGTCGTCGGTGGCGGCACGAGCGGCATGATGGCTGCCATTTCAGCCGCGGAACATGGAGCGACTGTCGGACTGGTCGAAAAGAACAAGTTCGTCGGCCGTAAGCTTCTGGTAACTGGAAATGGCCGCTGTAACGTCACTAACAATAGAGATAAAGAAGAAATCATTACGCATATACCTGGGAACGGACGCTTTCTTTACAGTGCGTTTTATCAGTATGACAACTACGATATTATGGATTTTTTCCAGTCTCGTGGAATCAAGCTGAAGGAAGAAGACCACGGACGAATGTTTCCGATCACGGACAAGTCCCGGACGATCGTCAATGCCCTGACTCAGATCATGGAAGAATCAAAAGTTGATGTGCATACCAATGCACCTGTTGAAACAGTGCTGTATAGAGACGGGGCTGTCAACGGAGTAAAACTTATGGATGGACGTGTTCTTTATGCCCATTCGGTTATTCTGTCAACTGGCGGACGTGCCATGCCTAAAACTGGGTCGACTGGTGACGGCTACAAATGGGCAAAAAAAGCCGGACACACGATCAAGGAATTGTATCCGACCGAAGTGCCGATCACGTCTGAAGAACCGTTCATTCAGGACCGCACACTTCAGGGAATTTCTCTAAGAGATGTAGACTTAAAAGTCATCAATAAAAAAGGAAAACAGGCTATCTCCCACCGAATGGATATGATCTTCACTCACTTCGGCATCTCCGGTCCAGCTGTTCTGCGCTGTTCGATGTTTGTTCTGCAGACGATGAAGCGCGATAAGACTGATCATGCTGTCATGAGTCTGGACAGTCTGCCGGATGAGACACCAGGGTCGCTTAATCAGACCATTGAACGCCTGATGAAAAAAGAAGGCGAAAAGAGCATGAAAAATACTATGAAGCAGTTCGGGCCTGAGCGCTACATTTTGTTTGGGCTGGAACAGGCGGGGATCGAAAGTGAACGTGCCTTCAAGACGTTGACGCCTAAAGAAGTCGATGCCCTTATTACCTTTTTGAAGGATTTCCGTTTCAATGTTCATGGCTCTCTTCCGATTGAAAAAGCATTTGTTACAGGTGGCGGTGTTCACACGAAAGAAGTGAATCCAAAGACCTTGGAAAGCAAGTTGATGCAGAATCTGTATTTCACCGGTGAAATACTGGACTATAACGGCTACACTGGCGGATACAATATCACTGGTGCCTTTATTACAGGTAGACTGGCCGGTATGCATGCGGCCCAGACCGCTTTGAGTATGAAGGCAGCGGACTAATTTGAGAAATCAGGTCGCTCAGGCTTTAGTTTAGGCAGTCTGCAGCCGCTGAAGTATACTGTCGGCACGGTAAAATGCAGTTCAGAACCTTAATCGGGTCCTGAACTGCATTCTTTTTATACTCAGTAAAGTTCAGCCGGAATTTTGCATGCTGAAGTAGAGTCTATTGCTTCTATAATGCAGCTCATCGCATTCTTTAAGTCTGAACTACAGTCACACCGCTTTACACATTTCTAATCTACAATTTCCAGCTGCTCTTTCAGCACGGCGAGCTGTTTTTTCACTGCTGACGGAGCCGGTCCGCCTTCAATGTCGCGTTTATTCACACAGGTGGACAAGTCGATGACAGAGTATATATCCTGCTCGAATAGTTCATGAAAGGATTGATAGGTCTCGAGAGGCAGCTCTTCCAGCGTGAGGTCTTCCTCGATACAATACTTCACGAGCCCACCGATCACTCCGTATGCTTCTCTGAAGGGCAGTCCTTTTTTAGTCAGGTAATCCGCACAATCTGTCGCATTGATGAAGCCTTTAGACGCCGCGTCACGCATGCGGTCGACATTGACACTCATTGTCTCCATCATTGGAATCATGGCTGACAAGGCTAGCTTCACTGTACTGATGCTGTCGAACAAAGCTTCTTTGTCCTCCTGCATATCCTTATTATAGGCGAGTGGAATACCTTTCATCATGGTCAGAAGGGTCTGAAGATTTCCGTAGGCGCGTCCCGTTTTCCCGCGGACCAGTTCAGCTACATCAGGGTTTTTCTTCTGAGGCATAATGGATGACCCTGTTGCAAAAGCATCATTCAGTTCAACAAATTTAAATTCCTGAGAGCACCATAAAATAATTTCTTCTGAGAGTCTGGACAGGTGCATCATGACCATGCTCAAAGCGTAAGCCATATCTAGAACGAAATCCCTGTCGGAAACACCATCCAGACTGTTGGCGGTAACCGTCTTGAACCCAAGTTGATCCGCAACAAACTGCCTGTCGAGGGGATAGGTGGTTCCGGCCAGTGCGCCATTACCCAGTGGCATGCTATCCGTATGATCTGCCACTTCCTTAAGTCGCTTGATGTCTCTCAGTATCATCTGTGCATAGGCCAGTAGATGATGGGCAAAGGTGACGGGCTGTGCAATCTGAAGATGGGTATACCCCGGCATGATCGTTTCAGTATGCTTCTCTGCCTGATTGATGAGCACCGATTCGAAAGCCTCTAGCTGGTCAGTGATCTCAGCTGCCTGCTTTTTGACATATAGCCTCAGATCCAGTGCGACCTGGTCATTCCGGCTTCGTCCCGTATGGAGCTTCTTACCTGCGTCCCCTATCCGACTGGTGAGTTCCGCTTCGATAAACATATGAATATCTTCTGCTTTCGGGTCGAACTGAAGGGCGCCGTTGTTTATATCCATCAGAATACCTTCCAGTCCCTCCAGAATGCTTGATACATCCTCTTCGGAAATGATGTTCTGTTTACCCAGCATATTTGCATGAGCCATACTGCCTTTAATGTCTTCTTCATAAAGAACATAGTCAAAACTGATTGATGAATTGAATACATCCACTTCCTCGGCACTTTGACCACTGAAACGTCCCTGCCAGATTTTATTCTGATCAGCTGACATAAGATGCAACCCCCATTAGATGAAGGAGAACGGCTTTTTGTACGTGTAGTCTGTTCTCTGCCTCTTCAAAAATTTCTGCGGCATGTTCGTTGAAAACTTCAGTCGTAATTTCTTCCTCTTTATGAGCAGGCAGACAATGCTGCACCATGACATCCGACTTCGCTACAGACAACAAATCTGAATTGAGCTGGTAGAGACCTTGGAATATCTGCTTTCTCTGTTCAGCTTCTTCTTCATCTCCCATGCTGGCCCAGACGTCAGTAAAGACGACATCTGCATCCTTGACTGCTTCATATGGATTCTCAGTCAGTAGAAATCCTGGATGATCTCTGTAGGTATCAAGTATATGCTGATCAGGCTGGTAACCTAGGGGAGAGGCAACAGAAACTGATGCACCGGCAAGTAGCGCCCCTACGATCAGTGAGTTGGCCATATTGTTCCCGTCTCCGACAAAGGCGAATTTGAGTCCTTCAAGCTCTCCCTTGAACTCCTGAACAGTCATTAAATCAGCCAGAATCTGACACGGATGATACAGATCCGTCAGGCCGTTTATAATGGGAATGGAACCGTGCTCTGCCAGTGCTTCGACATCGCTTTGGTCATAGGTACGAATCATGATTGCATCAAGGTAACGTGAGAGGACTTTTGCTGTATCTTCAATCGATTCTCCTCTTCCCATCTGAAGATCCTGTGCACTCAAATACAATGGCTTGCCGCCCAGTTGACTCATCCCTACTTCAAAAGATACACGCGTACGCGTCGATGCTTTCTGAAAAATCATTCCTAAGGTCTTTCCTTTTAAATAGGGGGTCTCTTCCCCAGCTTTCAGTTTTTTCTTCAAGTCGTGGCCCGTCTCAAGAATCGAGAGCAGCTCATCTTTTGACAGATCCGATAATTTCAGTAAATGATTCATGTAATGGCCTCCTTTTCTTTAACCGTGAGGATATGCTTTAAACAGGCGACAGCTTCATCAATTTCAGATCTGGTCACAATCAGTGGCGGCAAAAGGCGAAGCTTACCCTTAGCGGTCAGACACATAATGCCTTCCTCTTTAGCTTTCAGCATGACATCCTTGACTGATTGACTTTTCAGACTGATTCCAAGCATCAGCCCAAGGCCTGAAACAGCAGCCACTTCGTCAATGGCTTCAAGCTGCGCTTTGAGATACTCCCCTTTTTCCTTAACCTGATCCAGAAACTCCTCAGTCAGGGTATCTATAACTATGTTTGCACCGGCTGTTGCGACCGGATTACCGCCAAATGTCGATCCATGGTCTCCAGCTTTCAGTGTGTCTGCTACTTTTTCTCCAAACAATACTGCGCCGATCGGCAGGCCATTCCCCAGACCTTTTGCACTGGTTACGATATCCGGTTTTAGCCCCAGCTGTTCGTAGGCAAATAAGGTACCTGTTCTGCCGATCCCCGTCTGAACCTCGTCGATGATGAGCAGGATATCTTTTTCCTGGCAGACTTTGGACACTGCTTCAGTAAATTCAGGTTTAAGAGGAACGACGCCTCCTTCTCCCTGAATTGCTTCGATCAAGATGGCACAGACAGTATCGTCTGCTTTATCGATAATCTGTGTGGGCTCGTTGGCATCAATGAAATCAAAGCCTTCGGTGAATGGATCAAAATATTTATGAAAAACATCCTGACCAGTGGCCGACAGGGTCGTCACTGTCCGTCCATGGAAAGAATTTTTGAGCGTAAGTATTTTATGTTTATCCTTATGGGTTTCATGTCCATATTTTCTGGCTGTTTTAATAGCCACTTCATTTGATTCTGCACCAGAATTGACGAAAAGTACATGCTGCATGCCCGTCTTTTGGCACAGTTTCCCTGCAAGTTCGGCGGCAGGCTTTGTATAGTACAAGTTTGACACATGCTGGAGCTGACTCAGCTGATTCTGAGTGGCTTCGACCCATTTCTTATGATTATAGCCAAGCGAGTTGACACCTATCCCGGCTGTGAAGTCCAGATAGGTTTTTCCATCTTCATCAGTCAGTGTACAGCCTTCTGCTTTCTGAATGACCACATCCAGACGGTTGTAGGTTGGCGTGATATAGTCATTCGTCATCTCGATCGTGTTCATGTCAGGCTCCTTTCAGCTTCTTTTTCTTCTTTGTAGAACAAGGTCCCGATGCCGCTGTCTGTCAGAAATTCAATAATCAGTGCATGCGGGATTCGACCATCCAGTATAACTGCCTGCTTGACTTGGTTTTCAACCGCATCCTTACAGCAGCTGACTTTCGGTATCATCCCCCCGCTAATCACGTTATTCTGATATAAATGTTCTACAGTGCTGATTTCTATTTGTTGAATTAGGGTCGACGGATCAGATGTATCTTCCAGTACGCCGGGCACATCTGACATGAGAACAAAGTTGTCCGCCTTGAGTGCTTTGGCAATCCCGCCTGCCATTTCATCTGCATTGATATTGCAGCTGTTGCCATCTTCATCCATGCCTATACAGGATATAACTGGAATGTACCCTACGCTGACCAGATCTTCAATGACTTCTGTATTGACTTGGCTGATTTCTCCAACAGCTCCCAGGTCCTCAGGATTTTTTAAGGTCGCCTGGACTAAGCCGCCGTCTACTCCGCTTATGCCCATCGCTTTGCCGCCTAATGACTGTATCATGCGGGTAAGATCTTTATTGATTTTGCCGGCTAGAACCATCTGTACGATTTCCATCGTTTCCAGATTCGTCTGTCTCAGCCCATTGACGAAGGTACTGGTCACATCAGCCTTATCCAGCCAGTAATTGATGTCAGGCCCGCCTCCATGCACAATGACCACGTTCATCCCGACTTTTGCCAGAAGCATGGCATCACTCAGAACACTCTTTTTCAGTGACTCGTCCATCATCGCTGAGCCGCCGTACTTGATGACGACCATTTTCTTGTCATATCGCTGAATATGAGGCAGGGCTTTTGTCAGAACCTCCGCCATATCAAATGAATTCATAGGTACTCCTTCTATTTTTATTTACTAACTATCCTCTTTTTCTACTTATCTTATTATGCAATCAGGATCTGTAGGCACTGTTGATGGTGACATAGTCGTGAGTCAGGTCACATCCCCAGGCAGTCGCTTTGCTTTTCCCTTCATATAAATAAATATCGATAAACAGTTTTTCTGTGCCTAAAATGTCGTAGGCTTTATCTTCGTCAAATGGCAGGATCGCTCCTTCTTCGCAGACACAGACACTTTTATAGAACTCGTCACGCAGGTAGATATCGATCTGTTCATATGGCAGTTCAGCCCCACTGTAACCCAGTGCACAGAGTAGTCGACCGACATTGGCATCTCTTCCGTAAACTGCAGCTTTTACCAAGTTACTGCTGATGATTTGCTTGGCCAGAAGTTTTGCCTGCTGCTCATTTCCGGCGTCCAGAACGTTACACGTAATCAAGGTCCCTGCCCCTTCTCCGTCATTTGCAATGGCTATCGCCAAGTCTTTACAGACGGTGTGCAGTGCTTCTTTGAATACATGATAGTCCGGGTCTGTATCTGAATCGATCGGCTTATTCCCTGCCTGGCCGTTTGCTAGTACGGTGACCATATCGTTTGTGGAGGTATCGCCGTCCACACTGATCATATTAAAGGTGTCTGATACGACGTCTTTCAGCACCTGGTTTAAATAATCAGGTTCTATCGCTGCGTCAGTTGTTATAAATCCCAGCATAGTCGCCATATTGGGATGAATCATGCCGCTTCCTTTAGAAATGCCTCCTAAGTGAACCGTCTGGCCATCCAGTTCAAAGGCTACCGTACTCTCCTTGATTCCAGTATCTGTTGTCAAAATGGCTTCAGCCGCTTCATTCCCAGTATCATCCTGCAGTTGATCGACTAGATCTGACATGCCTGAAACAAAAGGGTCAATCGACAACGGCTGTCCTATGACACCCGTTGAAGCCACCAGGACATCTGTTTCAGAAATATTGAGTGCCTCAGCTACAAGTGCACAGGTCTGACTGGCAATCTCCAGGCCATTCGCGTTGCATGTGTTGGCATTCCCGCTGTTACATATAAGAGCTTGAGCAAACCCGTTCATGCTGTGCAGTTTAGTGATTTCAAGCGGAGCTCCTTTTACCTTGTTCTGTGTATAGACACTTGCTGTTGCTGCCGGTGTCTGACTATAGATCAGTGCCAGATCCTTTCTCTTTTTCTTGAAACCGGCATGAATACCCGAAGCAGAGAAGCCTTTGGCGGCACAAATATTCCCACTGATCTTTTTCAATTTATTACCTTGTTTTTCTTTTATACTCGTTTTCATTATCATCACCTCAAAACGACGGGGCTGCCATCGCTAGTCCTTCGGTTTCATTAAATCCCATCATAATGTTCATATTCTGTACAGCTTGTCCGGCTGCTCCTTTTTGCATATTGTCGATGACGCTGACAATTATGAGACGTTTCGTCCGTTCATCCACTGTCAGCCCGATATGGCACTGATTGGAATGCGTCACATGACTTATATCCGGCAGCGTCCCATAATCAAGTACAGTGACGAACGGATCGTTCGCGTACCATTTTTTGTAGAGATCGTGTATGTGTTCAGAATCTGACCCTCTTTTAAGGTCCGCATAGATTGTAGAGAGTATACCGCGGTTGACCGGGAGCAGATGCGGAACAAATGATACTTTTACATTATCCGCACCCATCTGACCTAACTTTTCCTCAATTTCAGGCGTGTGCCGATGTGTGCCGGCTTTGTATGCCTTAAATGCTTCATTTTTGTTGGCAAAATGCGTGACAGCTGATAAGCTTTTACCTGCTCCCGTCACACCAGACTTGGCGTCAATAATCAGCCTGTCCGTGTCAATCAGCTGCTCCGATACTGCCGGGTAGAGTCCAAGCAGAATACTCGTCGGGTAACACCCTGGATTAGCTACCAGTGACGTCTGGCTGATGGCCTCCTTGTTCATTTCAGGCAGACCATAAACCGCCTTTTTATGAAGGTCAGGGTAGGTGATCTCTGTCTCATACCAGTCTTCATATAGTTTTAAATCATTCAGTCTGAAATCTGCCCCGGCATCAATGACTTTTTTTCCTTCATCCATGCACTGTTTCACCATACCTTCGCTTTTTCCATGAGGGAGGCAGATGAATACCACGTCTGACTTACTGATCACTTCCTGATTTGATTCAAACTGAGCATCATACTGGCCTTTAAAGGACGGATAAAGCGTCGAGAACGCTGCACCCTGATTGTTTTCAGATGAGATACCTGATATGTCTACACCCTCATGTTTCATCAGTATCCCAATCAGTTCCGATCCGACATACCCACTCGCTCCTAAGACTCCAACTTGGATCATACTCATAAATGGCTTCCTGACTGAATCGGAGCTGCCGTTTCATTTGCCGCTTTCCCATAAGTCATTTTCTGTTTCATTTCAGCCTGAATCACACTAGATAAACCGTATAAGTTGATGAAGCCTTCAGCATCACCTTGATTGTAGACATCGTCTTCGTCAAATGTAGCAAAAGCTTCGGAATACAGACTGTATGGAGATTCCACGCTTGAAACGATCATGTTTCCTTTATAGACTTTCAGTTTGACTGTTCCCGTGACTGTCTTCTGTGTTTCATCAACAAATGCATCGAGAGCCTGTTTCAGTGGAGTGAAGTACTGGCCATTGTAGATCAGCTTGGCATATGTCTGAGCTATCTCCTGCTTGTGCTGCAGTGTTTCTTTATCCAGAGTAATCATTTCCAGCTGCTCATGGGCAAAGTACAGGAGTGTTCCGCCCGGTGTTTCGTAGACCCCTCTGCTCTTCATACCGACCAGTCTGTTCTCGATCATATCCAGAATACCTATTGCATGCTCGCCGCCGATGGCATTAAGTGTCTTGATCAGGCTGACACCGTCCATTTCTTGTCCATCGACAGCAACTGGAATCCCTTCTTCAAAGGTAATACTGACATAACCCGCTTCATCCGGTGCCTGTTCCGGCGAGACACTCATTTCCAGGATGTCGTCGTATTTCGGCTCATTCATTGGATTTTCAAGATCCAGTCCTTCGTGCGATAAATGCCAGAGGTTCTTATCTTTGGAGTAATTGGTTTCTCTGGATATTTTTAAAGGAATCTGATGTTTTTCCGCGTAGTCAATAGCTTCTTCACGTGAAGTAATGTCCCAGCTTCTCCAAGGTGCGATGATGTCCAGTTCAGGAGCCAGTGCCTTAATGCCCATTTCAAAACGGACCTGGTCATTCCCTTTCCCCGTACATCCGTGACAGATTGCATCGGCCCCTTCCTGCTTGGCTATTTCTACTAGTGCTTTCGAAATGATCGGACGTGCCGTTGCTGTTCCTAGTAGGTATTTATTCTCGTAAATCGCTCCTGCTTTCAGCGTCGGGAAAATTGAATCATAGACAAAAGACTCTTCGATTTCTGCCAGATAGAATTTGGATGCCCCAGTTTTAAGTGCCTTTTCTTCTAATCCGATCAGCTCATCTTCCTGACCGACATTTGCTGTTACTGCAATGATTTCACTTCCGTAATGTTCTTTGAGCCAATGGATGATAACTGATGTATCAAGTCCTCCAGAATATGCCAGTACAATTTTGTTATAGGTTTGGTTAGTCATTTTGCATTCTCCTTTTTCTGATTTCTTTTAATTGAATTAATTTTTGGTATAAAAAAAACGCCACTGTGTCTTTACACAGAGACGATTGCATCGCGGTACCACTCTATTTGCAGATTCAGTTGAAGCAAGGGCTTCTTCAGTCTAAACTATAATGCCTTGCTCGAAAGGATGAATTCTTTCTTTATCTGCCAACTCTTTGCATTAACGCTGCACACGGCACTACTTTACAGGTAAATTAATTTCAATATGCTGACAATCCGCTTGGACCGATTCATTCGGCCTAACTTGACTGCAACCCTGCTCAGAAGGCATCTCACAAGCTCGTTTCGATGACCGGTCATGTCAGCCTTCCACTCTGTGCTGACTCGCTGGGATGAGGGGGATCATCTACTTTCTTGATTTCTGATGTTAAAAAGAAGTGTACAACATGTTTCGGTCGCTGTCAACAGATAATATTAAATTAATTGTATATTTCTTGAATTAAACGCTCTTTATAGGTGTTTGTATGCATTTTATATTCGTTTTTAGTATATCGTTTTATGCAAGGTAGTCTGTTTCCGTCTGGTCGGACTTAACGAAGTCTATTTGGGTCATCAACAAAAAAGCCAGATCGGGTAGCTGACCCACTCTGACTTTTTACTTTGGTCAACCTAAGTGACAGGCCGACTACTTATTTAATTGTTATTCAGTTGGTCAGTCAGTTCAATAATGCGATCGACCGATTCATCAAGATAATTGATTGTATCTTTCAGTGGTTTGTCTGTAGTAATATCGACACCAGCAACAAGCGGCGCTTCAGCAGGCACTTTCTGTCCACCTAATGCCAGGAATTCCAGCCAGCCGTCGACAGACTCATCCCCGCTCTTGATTTTGAGGAATGCCTGTGTAGCAATAGTCAGTCCAGCTGAGTAGGTATATGGATAAAGACCCATGTAGTAGTGGATCTGACGTATCCAAGTCAGTTCCGCACCTGGTTCCAGCTCAACCGCATCGCCCCAGAACTGTTCCAGAACATCACGCTTAATTTCGCTCAGCTTGTTCGCATCGAAACTCTTACCGGCATCAATCAGACGGTACACTTCACGCTGATAAGCCGCTTCAAGCAGATGCGTGACAAAGTTATGGAAATAAGTACGTGATATCATTTTGGACAAAACTGATCGTTCCATGCGTGGGTCGTCAGTCTTGTTTTTCAGATAATCTGTCAGCAGCAGCTCATTGAACGTGGATGGGCCCTCGATCAGATAAAGTGACGGACGAGCGCTTGTCAGTGGGTTGTTCTCATTGGATAGAACACCTTGACCGGCGTGACCCAGTTCGTGGAACAAGGTGTAGGCATCAGTCAGCTGTCCTGTCCATGTCACCATGACATACGGGTGCTTGCCATACGTTGTTGAGCAGAACGCACCGGAACGTTTTCCGATATTCTGAGCAAAGTCCACCCAGCGTTCTGGATACGAACGCAGAATCATATCGACATACTCCTGACCTAGTGGTGCCAGAGCTTCCTTAACCAGATCTTTGGATTCATCGATAGTCACAGGAAGGGTATATTCCGGATCAAGATCGACTTTCAAGTCGGCATAAGTCATTTTGTCCAGTCCGTGAACTTCTTTCAGATGTGTAATAAACTTTCGCATCACTGGAGCGAAATCAGTCATGATCGTATCGATCTGTCTATGGTACAGATCCTGATCGACTTCCTGGCTTTCCAGCAGGTAGTCAAAGATTGAGTCATAGCCTCGCATCACTGATAAGGTTTTTTCTTTCTGTAGATGCGTATAGTAAGCAGTCGCTACAACATTCTTGTAGCTGCCGAGGACCTGGTTGAACTTATCATAGGCTGCTCGACGAATCTCCGGATTTTCGTGGTACATATATACTTCTTCATATAGGACAAAGCTTAATGGGTATTCTTTTCCATCCACTTCAAATGTCCCGTAGTCTGCATCATTCGAACGCGCCTGTTCAAAGATCTCAGATGGTGCATTAAATACGGGTGACAGTTGAGCAAGAGCTTCTTCCACTTTCGGATCCAGTTTAGCACGCTTGGATTTCTTGATTTTACGGATAAATGTCTCGTAAGCTGCATCTTTTTCAACTACAGCATTCAACGTTGATTCGTCCAGATCTTCAAGCTGTGACTGGAAGAAACTCAGTCTGGCACTGACGCCAGCCAGAATATTCGAGACTCGACGCGTAACCTGCTGGGCCTCCCCATCGGAAATATCTACAGAGACAGGCAGATGTCCGTACTGACCTAAATGAGACGCAGTAGCCATCAGGCCTTCGTATTCTTTGATCGCCTCAACGACAGTGTCCGCACCATCCAGCTTGCCGTCATACTTAGATGCAAATGCAGCGACATCTTCAGGCAGCTGTTCTGCCGTCTGGTTAAATTCTTCTTCTGTTGCAAAAATAGCAGACAGGTCCCATTTTAACTCTTCTGCTACTTCAGAGCGTTTAAATAATTGTTCTGACATGTGTGTGATCTCCCCTTCGTAATAAAGAAAAGCTAACAGAAGCAATGTGACAAAGTGTCATGTTTTGTCTAAAAAATGAACACTTGATTAAAGTGTCATCACTTTTTCTATTCACTTTCTTATTTTATTATAGCACCATTTAACAAATTTTAAAGAAAAATCTAGTTTTCAAAGTATTTATTTGAGATAACAGTCCAAATAGAATGTGGATCTGTTCCTTATATTTGATTACTTAAGTTGGCACAGTGATTCTGTGAGTATGTCATATTTCTCATCAATTCATCTTCTCAACCCTATTCTGATTTTAAAGACCTTGTAACTTGCACTCTTAGTTAATAATCGTACTGAGCAGTTAGAGGAGAGATTAATGCAAAAAACTCATGAAAAGAATCAGCCTCTTCATGAGTTTACAGGTACACTTATTCTGTTCAATTACTGGTCCCAGTATCAGTAGCCAGATTCGTAGCTGACTACATTTCTCGGCAAGTCTTCTCCCTTAAGGTAAGCGTCCAGGTTTTCTTCAAATACAGGGAACAAACTCTCGTCATAATCGTCAAGCGTCCCTGATATATGCGGCGTCAGCAAGACATCTTTCCGTTTGTAAATCGGGTGATCTTCCGGCAGCGGCTCCTGATGAACCACATCTAGAGCTGCATAGTCCAGATATCCTTTATCTAGTGCCTCCAGCAGATCATCAGTCACTACAGTCTGACCGCGTCCGACATTGATGAAAATGGCTGTTTCTTTCATTTCTTTAAACAGGTGGAGATCGAATAAGTCCTTCGTCTGATCCGTCAGAGGTAAAATATTGACGACGACATCTGCCAGCGGTAAAGCTTTTTTCAAATCTTCCTGAGTTACTTGCTCATCCATATACTCGACCTTTTGCCCGCTTCGGTTGACTCCTATCGTATGCATCCCGAATGCTTTTGCCAGTTTCCCGGTCTGCTTGCCGATTTCACCGGCACCAACGATCAGCATTGTCTTCTGATTCATTTCACGTGCCTTATCGACCTGGTCCCATTTTGACTGATTCTGCATCAGGATAGAATGGCCGATGCCTCTCGTGTAGCTCAGCAGCATGCCCATAATGGATTCTGCGATTGCATACTTATGTATGCCGCTCGCATTGGTCAACACGATGCCTTTATCTTTTAGTTTTTCCAGATCCATATAATCCACCCCGGCAGATTCAAGCTGGATCCATTTGACATTCAGATCGTCACTGTCAAGAAGGCGGGCCCCTTCTTCCTTGTTCCATCCATAAACGATTTCGATATCTGAAGTAGATGAGACCTCATCAAGCGAAGACGCCACTGTGTAGTCTTCTGTCTTCTCTTTGAGTGCCTCGAGCTGCTTTTCTTTAAATGGTCTTAGACTAAGTATCACTTTTGTCACATCACTCACTCCCTCTCTGATAGTGTAAAGATTCCTGTTCAAAAACTCAACTATCAGTGATTAAGGGAGAGAGGAATACTGTCCGGTGACCGTATCAAGTTTCTGAAGCTCATTAGTAGAGACATTGAACCGGTAGATGCCGATCATATTGGACCATGCGACCCCATCTTGTTCGACAGGTTCTCTGACTTCAATGTTGACCCAGTCCTGTTCTGCCTGGTTGACAAAATAAATGTATTTTTCATAAGCCAGATTTTCATGAAGCATCAGCTGATCGAAAGCATAATTTTCTGCCTCTTCTTTTGTCCATTCATGCTCAACTTCGTCAGACTCTTCCTCAGCTTCTTCTTTCTGAGCGAACCAGACATCCAGTTCCTCATCGGATGCTTCTTCCATCGATTGTCCGGTTGTATTGAAGTAGTCATCAGAATACAGGGCAGACTGACGTTCTTCTTTATATCTGGACTCTTCACTTAGGGCTCCAGCAACTTGCGCTGCTCTCTCAGCCTGATTTTCTCTGATTTCATCAAGAAGCCCTTCAGCTTCTTCTTTTAAGTCTTGATACTCCTCCAGATCATTTTCCATGAGAAGACTCAATGTCCCCGCTGCTGCATCCAGCTGGTCGGCTTCATATTCTCGTCTGGCCTGGTCAAGAAGGCTCTGGTAGTCCTCCAGGAACTCGTCTGCTTCTTCTTCGGGTGCTTCTACGGACACTTCTCCATCATTTTCGGCATCTTCTGCAGGCTCTTCAACGGTCACTGCCACTTCTTCCTCCTGAACGGCTTCATTCTGCTGGCAGGCACTTAGTCCCAGTCCCATTACTGCTACAGCTAAGATCCAATGTTTATTGCTCATGTCTGTTTCCTCCTTTAATCTTCGATATTATGATACGCGGCGTAAACCTCCCGCTTTTTCATTCCACGCAATACAGCCACTTCCTTGATTGCCTCTTTACTCGAAAAGTTCTGTTCATCCATCACAACCTCAACATGCTCTTTCAGGCTTAATGATTCCCAGCTTGCTTGCTCTACTTCCTGGGGATCACTGTTTCCTTCTGCAATCAGAACGAATTCTCCTCTGATTTGTTCGTTCTGAAGCCACTTTAGGACCTCTTCTGCGTTTCCGCGTACGAATTCTTCAAAACGCTTGGTCACTTCTCTTGCCAGAACGAGTTGACGTTCCTGACCAAATACAGCTACCATCTGCTCGACCACTTGTCTGACCCGATGCGGAGACTCGTAAAAGACCAGTGTATCGCTTCGTCTGTTCAATTCTTTGAGTGTTGACACAAGCTCTTTTTTCTTCCTCGGCAGAAAACCATAGAAGTAAAAAGGTTGAGGGCTGATACCAGATGCAATCAGTGCTGTCAAAGCCGCATTGGGACCGGGTAATGGGATAACAGAAACCCCCTGCTTGATTGCTTCCTTCACTAATTCGACTCCCGGATCACTGATTGACGGCATCCCCGCATCACTCACCTGCGCTATCGACTGTCCACTAAGCATTTTCTCTATCAGCTGAGGCGTCCGCTCATTAATATTGTGCTCATGATAACTGATCTGAGCTGTATCAATTTCAAAATGATTCAGCAGTTTCTGGGTATTTCTTGTGTCTTCCGAAGCAATCACATCTACTTCCCTAAGTATACGAATGGCACGGAAAGTCATGTCCTCAAGGTTGCCGATAGGGGTCGGTACTAAGTACAATCGTCCTGCATCCTGTTCTTCAAAGCTTTTCTGACTAATTTTCATGTAACTGCCTCACCTCTTTCACTATACATTGTTTCTGTTCTTTGTAAGGTCTACTGACCCCGTTGCTGGCCAGATACTGGTCTTTCTGTCTGCGCGCAAGCTTCTTGAACGCGGCTTCCGCTTTTGTTGCCTCACTTCTTGAGCCATGTGCTTCAGCATAAATCATCTTCAGCGGGCGTCTTTTTTGGGGACGAGTATATTTTGCACCGATCCCTTCATTGTGTTCATTCAGCCGGCGGGTCAGATCTGTCGTGTATCCACCGTAAAGTGTCCCGTCCCTGCAATGGAGGACATAAAAATAGCTGGCTTTATTGTCTTTGTTATCGCTAGTCTTGCTCATTGCCGTAAATCATCCTTCTCATTTCCGGAAAATAGTTTCCCTCTTCGTCAAATACATATAATGGGGGAAGGATCTTCAATCCGTCTTCTTTGCCTTGTTTGATTCCTTCGATCAGCAGCATATTCGCTTCCCTGTCCGGCTTCGGATAAACGAAACGGATTCTCTTGGGAGCCAGATCCACTTCTCTCATCGCATCGAGAATGTCAAAGAACCGTTCCGGTCGGTGAACAAAATAGGCTTTTCCTTTTGTTTTAAGCAGGCCTGATGTGGCTTTCATCAGCTCTTGCACAGTCAGATGCAGCTCATGTCTCGCTATGGCCAGATGCTTGTTCGGATTCTTCCGGCTGCTGTCTGACACGGTGAAATAAGGTGGATTACATGTGATGATATCGATGGAATCCTTTTTAATGTGCTTATGCACTTTATTGACATCGGCGTGTATGATGTCGATCTGTTCTGTTAACCCATTCATTTCTACGCTTCGTCCGGCCATGTCCGCCAGTCTCTCCTGGATTTCTACAGCCTTGATACGACTTTTCGTCTGTCCGCTGAGCATAAGCGCAACAGCACCATTTCCAGAACAGAGATCCACTATCTCTGCCCGGTCATGGCCGGGCACTTTAGCAAAATGACCCAAAAGGACAGCATCCAGGGAAAATGAAAAGACAGACGGGCTTTGAATGATGTTCAGACCAAACTGCATCAGCTGATCGATCCGTTCATCTCCTTTTAGTTCAGTACTCACTGCATTCTTCCTTTATCATTTGATTAGTATCAGTATACCAAAATAAATATGAAGCTGTGTCGCAATTTCTAAAAAGATTCAGTGTCTGGTTTATTAATTTATGTATGTCGCCCGGCACCTTAGCTCAATTCAACTCGCTGATTCCCGGACAATTGACAAAAGCCACTCAAAAGTGAGTGGCTTTCTGGTCAAAAATAAATATTTGTAAAGCAAATCGCTGGTTATTTCTATTCATATCTATACTACTAAGTTTCTCATTTAAACGACATGATCCCTACCTCTATCATGTCCTTGCAGCCCCAAAGCTGCGCCAGTGCGAATAAACTTCATTAAAACGTGTTTATATAATACTTCATATCTACTTTCAACGTCCTTATAGTATACCACGTCTAACGAATAAATGGTAATCAGACGCTCACCGCTGTTTTTTAAGGAGAAAATCTACGTCCTTAGCTGAAACGATTCTACAACGCATTAGACATACTCCCCATTGTTCCACAAGACCACTTCTCCTCTGTTCAGAGACTGCTGTACATCGATGATGCGCTGATTCGAACTGCCTCTGAATGCCAGGTTGAGGTTCATCTTGTCCTGCTCAAAGCGGCCGTCCACAAGCACATCGATCAGGTCAAGGAGCCGACGCTTATCTTCTGTTCCCTTCATCAGTTCGTCCCAGGTATAGCCCGTCCACGACCAGATGTCCTTCGTCCATCCGAAGGTTTCACGCACCTGCTCACAAAGGGGGATCGTGACCCCAGTATTGAGGAATGGTTCTCCGCCAAGCAGAGTCAGCCCCTGGCAGTAGTCTGCACTGAGATCGGTTATGATTTGATTTTCCAGCTCTTCTGTATAGGGTGAACCGTAACTGAAATTCTGGGCCACTTTGTTGTAGCAGCCCTTGCATGCGAATGGACAGCCGCTTACGTAAATGCTGCACCTGACTCCTTCGCCATCCACGAAATTGTAGGGTTTGTAATCCGCAACATAATTCTTACTGAAACGTTCTGATGTCCATGAGATTGGATCTGCAGGCATATCAATCACTCCCTTTAATATGTTTCACACGTGAGGCAATTTCTTTGTGACGCCCTTCGACCATTGGACGCTTCTGTGGATTACCTAGATAGCCACACGTCCGCTTGACCACGTCACACGTTTCAGGATTCGTGTTTCCACAGCTTGGGCATTCAAATCCGTTTTCTGTTGGTTTGAAGTCCCCTTCGAAGTCACACTCATAACAATGGTCGATCGGTGTATTTGTTCCCAGACAACCGACCCGGTCATACGCATAGTCCCAGACTGCTTCAAGTGCTTTTGGATTCGTCTGAAGTTTAGGGTACTCACAGTAGTGGATAAAGCCACCGCCTGTGAACTGGGGATAATCTTTTTCAAAATCCAGCTTCTCAAACGGTGTCGGATTCTTCCGTACATCGTAATGGAAACTGTTTGTATAGTACCCTTTTTCTGTAATGTCCTTGATCAGTCCGAATTTTTCAGTATCCAGTTTGCAGAAACGGTCAGTCAGACTTTCACTCGGGGTCGAATAGACACTGACATGGATACCGCTCTCATTCCCCCACTCGTCTGCATGCTGTTTCAGTTCTTTCATTATAGACAAGGTAAACTGCTTGGCTTCTTCATCACTTTCCCATTCCGGGCCGAAGAATTGAGCAGCCGCTTCGTAAAGACCGATATAGCCTAAGGATATAGTTGCACGTTTGTTGAGGAAAAGTTGGGATACCTTGTCTTCCTTCGAGAGTCGCTTGCCGAAAGCGCCATGCATATATAAAATCGGTGCATTAGCCGGCTCCGCATCCATCACGCGTTCAGCTTTAAACATCAGCGCATCCTTTACCACCTGAAGACGTTCTTCCAGCAGTGCATTGAATTTGTCTTTGTTGCCTTTTGACTCTATCGCGATCCGCGGAATGTTCAACGTGACGACACCAAGATTCATTCGACCAGCTGCGACATCATTACCCTGTTCATCTTTCCATCCCTGAAGGAAGGACCGGCAGCCCATCGGTGTTTTGAAACTTCCTGTAATGTCGATCAGTTTATCATAGCTCAGCACATCCGGGTACATGCGTTTAGTTGAACACTCCAGCGCAAGCGTTTTGATATCGTAGTTGGGATCTTCTGTGTTCAAGTTCAACCCTCGTTTAAGAGTAAAAATCAGTTTAGGAAAAATAGCCGTTCTCTTTTCTTTTCCTAACCCGTTTATACGGACTTTGAGAATCGCTTTCTGTATTTCTCTTTCGATCCAGTTGGAGCCCAGTCCAAAGCCCAGACTGGTGAACGGGGTCTGACCCTGTGAAGTATAAAGAGTATTGATCTCGTATTCCAGGCTCTGCATCGCATCGTAAATGTCTTTCTTTGTCTTTTCCGTTGCAAAGGCCTGCTGTCTTTCTTCTCCCTCGATCCAGTCGCTTGCTGTTTTCATATGCTTCTTGTAATTCAGTTCGGCATATGGTGCCAGCACTTCATCGATCCGGTCGAAGCTGCAGCCCCCATACTGACTGGATGCCACGTTGGCAATGATCTGAGCCGTCTGAGCTGCCGCGGTCTGAATGGACTTCGGAGATCCCACTTCTGCATTTCCGATTTGGAAACCTTCTTCAAACATATGTTTGAAATCGATCAGGCAGCAGTTACTCATCGGTGCATAAGGGGTATAGTCCAGATCATGATAGTGCAGTTCACCTTTTTCATGCGCATTCGCCACATGAGGCGGCAGCATTTTCAGTCCAAGCGCCTTGCCTACGATTCCTGCCGTCAAGTCACGCTGAGTATTGAACACTTTGCTGTCTTTATTGGCATTTTCATTGACAATGGACTTTTCCTTCTGAAGCAGACTCTTGATCATTGCATTGACGTCTCGTCTCGTTTCACGTTCCTTTTCTTTTTCCTCGCGTCTTTGGATATACCCTTCTGCCAGGTCATCGTACTCATATGATTTCAGGATGTCCAGAACCATAAAGTCGATTTCTTTCGTATTCAGCTGTGTCAGATTCTTATAGAGAATCAGCTCCTCTACTTCATAGGCAATAGCTTTCAAGTCGTCTATACTGTAGTTCAGATCCAGCTGCTCCACGGCCTGAAACAAGGCTTCAGTTATTTTTTTTCGGCTGTACTTCTGCATGCGTCCGTCACGTTTTTGAACATCCTTCAGCCCATCATTGATAACTTTTTCGTTATGTTCCGCAATTTTCCTGTCGTTCCACTTCACTTTCTGCATCACTCCGCACCATCCTTCTTAAATTTTACCTTTTTAGTTTGAATTATTTTTCACAAATGAGTATAAAAAAATGATTGTGAATTTTATGTATCACATGTATAGAGTGCAGGCGCCTCTATAAAAAGGCGCCTTTTCTCTATTTGATCAGCTGAACCATTCAACATAATCATTATCTGACATCGATTCAACCATACCGACCAGATACCCGTTCCCTACTTGAGAGAAGAAGTCGTGGTTGCTTGTTCCAGTAGAAATTCCGTTCATGATGATCGGATCCACATCCTCCGCAGTGTCCGGGAACAATGGATCGAATCCCAGGTTCTGCAGCGCTTTGTTGGCATTATAGCGAAGGAATGTTCCGACACTTTCTGTCCATCCGATGGAGTCATACAGATAACTCGTGTACGCCATCTCATTTTCATACAACTTGAAAAGCAGATCGTAGGTCCAGTTTTTCATCTCTTCCTGTTCCGATTCAGTCAGCTGATTGAACCCGATCTGGAATTTATATCCAATATATGTCCCGTGAACCGATTCATCGCGCAGGATCAGCTTGATGATTTCAGCCACGTTAGTCAGCTTACTGTTTCCCAGATACCGAAGTGGTGCGTAAAAACCTGAATAAAACAGGAAAGACTCAAGAAATACACTGGCAACCTTTTTTTGAAGCTCCGTGCCTTCCTGATAAACCGCATTGATGATCTGAGCTTTTTTCTGAAGCATCGGATTACTGTGCGTCCAGTCAAAGATGTCATCTATCTCTGATTTCGTATTAAGTGTACTGAATATGGCACTGTAGCTCTTGGCATGCATCGATTCCATGAATTCGATGTTGTTGTAGACCGCTTCTTCATGCTGCGTCCGGCTGTGCTTCTTCAGTGATTCGATTCCATCCTGAGACTGGAGTGTATCCAGAAGTGTCAGGCCTCCGAATACTTTGGCGATCATATCCTTTTCGTCAAGTGACAGCTTGTTCCAGTCACTTAAGTCGTTCGACAAGGGAATACGCGTATCGGTCCAGAACTGCTCGACCAGTTTTTCCCATGTCAGCTTGTCGATCATGTCTTCTATCCGATTCCAGTTGATCGCTTTATAGGTTTCAGTCACTTTAAACTCTCCTTCATTACAACTGACGACTGCTTTCGTCACTGTCATTCTGTTTGTAGCTTATATCGTACAGCTCTCACATGCATTTGCGCCGATTTCTTCCTCATCATCAGTAAATGTACGGATGTAGTAAATCGACTTGATTCCTTTCTTGTGTGCATAATGTCTAAGCAGTGTCAGATCACGTGTAGTCTGTTTGTTCGTTCTGCCTTCTTTCCACTCATAGAGACCTTCAGGAATCACTGAACGCATGAAGAGAGTCAGACTCATTCCCTGATCGACGTGCTTCTGTGCTGCAGCATAGATGTCGATCACTTTTCGCATATCCATATCATAGGCACTGACATAGTACGGCATGGTGTCATTCGATAGATATGGAGCAGGATAATAGGTTTTACCTGTCAGCTTTTCCTGACGCTCTTCTACCAGACGAGTGATCGGATGGATACTCGCTGAGGTTTCGTTGACATAGCTGATCGATCCAGTCGGTGCAACAGCCAATCGGTTCTGATGATACAGACCGTCTTTCTTCACGTCTTCTTTCAGCTGATCCCAGTCTTCTTTTGTCGGTACAGCAATGCCGCGTTCCTTGAAGATCTGTGCCACTTTATCATGTGCAAAAGTGAAAGAAGATTCAGTATAGCGGTCAAAATAACTGCCGTCTGCATAAGACGATTTCTCAAAATTATGGAACACTTGACCGCGTTCAGCAGCCATCTTGTTGCTGGCCTTCAATGTATAGTAGTTTAAAAGCATGAAGTAGGCATCTGTAAATTCTACAGACTCCGGTGATCCATAATGCATCTGGTTCAAAGCAAAGAACGTATGCAGACCCATTGCGCCCAGACCGATCGTATGGTACTTGTCGTTTCCGTTCTTGACTGTCGGCACCGCTTCGATGCTTGACTGATCCGTCACATAAGTCAGGGCACGTACCATCGTATCCACAGACATTTCGAAGTCCGGCGTATTCATCAGGTTGACGACATTTGTCGATCCCAGGTTACAGCTGATATCCGTCCCCATGATTTCATATTCCTGATTATCTTTAATAAGAGAAGGCTCCTGAATTTGAAGGATCTCACTGCACAGGTTACTCATCGTGATCGTGCCGTATACCGGGTTCTCTCTATTCGCCGTATCGATGTTGATGACGTAAGGATAGCCGGATTCCTGCTGAAGTTTGGAAATTTCATTTTCCAGTTCACGCGCATTGATTTTCGTTTTCTTGATTTCAGGGTTAGCGACCAGATTGTCGTATTCTTTTGTGATATCGATATACGCAAAAGGTTCACCGTATATGCGTTCGACATCGTACGGACTGAACAAGTACATATCTCCGTTATGAGCCGCCAGCTCATAAAATTTATCCGGAACGACGACACCAAGAGACAGTGTTTTTACACGCACTTTTTCATCAGCGTTTTCCTTTTTCGTTGACAGAAAACGTAGAATATCTGGGTGGAATACATTAAGATAAACCGCTCCTGCACCATTTCTCTGGCCTAGCTGATTCGAATAGCTGAAACTGTCTTCCAGAAGTTTCATAACCGGCAGCACGCCACTTGAAGCATTTTCGATTTTCTTGATCGGATCCCCTGCTGCTCTTAAGTTCGTCAGGTTCACGCCCACTCCGCCTCCAATACGAGACAGCTGAAGCGCTGAGTTGATGACACGGCCAATGCTGTTCATATCATCTGTTGCCTGGATAAGGAAGCATGAGACTAGTTCCCCACGACGCTTTCTTCCAGCGTTAAGGAACGTCGGTGTAGCCGGCTGATAGCGCTGATGAATGATTTCATCGGCTATATGTCTGGCCAAGTCTTCGTTTCCGTCTGCTAAGTACAACGCGTTGAACGCGATACGGTCTTCAAATCGCTCCAGATAACGTGTACCATCGTCAGTTTTCAGGGCATACTGAGTGTAGAATTTGTAAGCGCCCATGAATGAACGGAAACGAAACTCTTTCAGATATAGCTCTTCGAATAATTGCTCTATGAATGTTCTACTGTATTTATTTATAAATCCTTCTTCTATAAAATCCTGTTCGATCAGAAAATCTATCTTTTCAGAAACCGACTCGAAAGGAACAGTATTGGGATTGACGTGCTCTTTAAAGTACGCACGTACAGCCTCCTGATCTTTTTGGAGGGGAATCTGGTTATTTACCGGTCTGTTTATCTGGTTATTTAATTTAAAATATGTGATCTCATTTGTTTTATCTTTCACTGTGCTGTTCGAAGCCAAGATCTTTCACCGCTTTCTTCAATTTTCTTACGTCTTCGTCTGTTCCCTGAAATTCGAACTGGTGAAGCAGAGGAACCTGGTACGCTTCAGCTATATCCTTAGCTGTAAAGATAAATAGCTTGCCGAAGTTCAGATTTCCTCCGCCAGCTATTCCGTTGAATAATTCCTTATTTCTGCCCGTTTCTAAAAAATCATTCAGCAGATCACTGACTTCCCCGTCATAAGTCGGTGTGACAATGATAAAGGGCTCTTCCATGTCAATAAAAGGATTTGCTGGATCAAGCTCCAGCAAATCCATATTTAGTTTCTTCACAAATTTTCTGGTCTGTCCTGTCAGAGAAAAGTACACAACTTTCATTCTTATGCCAGTCTGTTCAGCAAGTCCGGTCTGAATCCGTGGAACGCTTCAATGCCCTCAGCAATGACAACTGGAAGTGAACTGAATCCCAGGCTCTTCACTTCATCAACAGCCTTCTCATTCTCTTCGATGTCTTTGATCTGGTAAGGAATCCCCTTGTCTTCCAGGAATTTTTTCGTGAAGTTGCACTGCATGCAATTCGGTTTTGAATAAACGACTACTGGTGTATTTTGCATTGTTATCTCCTCCATGGCACTTTTCCATAAAACCCTTAGACACTACATGTTGTGTGTCTTTTAATTTGAGTGATTTTTTTGTTTTTTTACGATAACTTTATTTTACAGTAGTAAAATAAAAAATCAAGTCCAAAGCACTAGATATATTGTTTATTTTTAAACCGAACACAACATATAGCGTCCGAAACAAAAACACACTCCCGAGCTAAACGCACAAACGCACATTTGTCGGGAGTGTTTAATTGTTAAGAACTTATTTGTTTTTTTCTAAACACTATATATTGTGGTTCTACTTTCTTTCACCATAGATTACTTCAAGACAAAATGCACATGGCTCATCGCCGTCTCTTCTCGATCCGTAAAACAAGTTACAGACATGGAAGCCGTCTTCATATATTTTTTCAAGATTTAAACGGGACTTAGTCATACCTGTGTCAGTAATCTGCTTTTCGAGTGATTGCTGTTTCATGATTTCTGCTAACCGATCTCGTAGGTGCTGATTCTCCATCCGTAAAACATGATTATCTTCGGTCAGATGAGATAACTCTTCTTTCATGTTTTTTATAATTTTCAAGGTGGCTTCTGCTTGAGATTCTAAATCAGAAAATGTATCGTGCAATTCTTTTTTATTCATACGTCACCACTTCTTTGTTCTTTCATCGTCACCTGCTGATTGAAGCGAGTCGATTTCTCACATCTTTTTATAGCATACCATGATTAGAATGAAAAAGCCAAATGAACTGAGAGTCTTTTCATTTATCTTTTATTCCTGATGACATCAACAATCTGCAGCGAGCAGTCTTCAAAAACCCCCTGGGCAGCGACATTACTGTCAAGCATTTTCTTCCCGTTCAAAATGACTTCCATCATTTCAGCTATCGCCAATGGACGAAAACGCTGAGCTCCTGACTGAATAGTCTCCTTATACTTTTCGAATGCATAAACATGTGCTTCACTCACCTGGCTGTTCAGTATATCCTGAAGAAGGATCAGAACCAGATCCATGACCATCAGCTGATCTTTCTTCTCACGAGCCAGAGGCATCAGATCGGTATGCACATAAACAAAGGCCTGATCATCTTTCTTGGACATGAAACTGAACCATTTCCAGACTGCCTGTACCAATTGAAGCAACTCTTCTTTTTCAGCCAGTTCCTGGGCCTGATCGGCATCACTTGTCAGATGGATCAGCAAAGCTGCCTTTTCTTTTGAAATGCCACGCTCGACAAGAAGAGACAGTCGCTCTTCTTTAGGCAGCTGAGGAAAATGAATCAGCTGACAGCGAGACAGGATCGTGTCCAGCAGTCTGTGCTTTGCCGTGGTCAGAAGAAACAGGTAGATTTCTCCATCCGGTTCTTCCAGAAATTTAAGCAGGCTGTTTGCAGCCTGGATCGTCATTTTTTCTACATCTTCAACGATGACGACTTTCCGGCGGCTTTCCATTCCACTTTTTGTAAACTCTTCTTTCAGGCTTCTGACTTGTCCAATTTTAATTGACTGACCATCCGGTTCGATTTCAATAACATCCGGATGATAATGCGCTCTGATTCGTTGACACGTCTGGCAGGTCTGACAGGCTCCGCCCTCGCTGCTGCTTTCCGGACAGTAAAGAGACTGCGTGACCCACATGGCCATGTCTTTTTTTCCAGTACCCGCTTTGCCTTCGAACAGATAGGCATGCTGCAGTGTCTTCTGATTAAGCAACTGAAGAAACAGCCGCTGAATGCTCGGCTGTTTGATTGTTTGAGTAGACATTATCTGTCCTCTTTCTCGATTAAAATTGCAGGAACTGGTCGATTGGCAGAACGAATAACGTCGCTCCTCCAACTTCAACATCCACTGGATACGTCAGGTCTGATTCCAGAGTAAAATCATAAGACGGTGGGCTCATCATTGTCTGGCTGCGGGTTGAACAGTTCTCTTTGATCAGTTCAAGTACCTCGTCAACTTTCCGGTCCTCTACCCCTAACAGGAATGTTGTATTACCTGATCTTAAAAACCCACCGGTGGAAGAGAGTTTTGTGGCTCTGATTCCGTTCTCCACAAATTCATCTGCCAGACGTTTGCTGTCCTGATTCTGTACAATTGCTACGATTAGTTTCATCGTGATCATCCTTTCTTATTTTCAATATGTGTCATTCAGTTTTGCTTTGATGACTGCCCAGGTATCTTCAAATACTTTTTCTTCTGCCTGAGATGCATCGATAATGGAAAACCGCTCGGGTTCCTGACTGATCAGCCGAGCGTATCCCTTTCTTACTTCTTCATGAAAAGTGACGGTTTCAAGCTCAAGGCGATCCTGAGAACGGTTGGATTTCTTGTCCCGTATGCGTGACAAGCCGACTTCCGCTGCGACATCAAGATAGATCGTCAGATCAGGTTTTAACCCTTCAATAGCGAAGGCATTAATGGCCTTGACTTCTTCTACACCAATTCCTCTAGCCTGCCCCTGATAAGCGATCGAACTATCGACAAAACGGTCACATAAGACGATGTCTCCTCTGCTCAATGCCGGTCTGATCTTTTCAACGACATGCTGTCGCCTTCCAGCAGCGAGAAGCAGCGCTTCAGTTCTGGCATCCATCTTAGTATGTACAGGATTGAGCAGGATTTCTCTGATCTCTTCGGCAATATCACTCCCACCAGGTTCCCTTGTCATCACTAAAGGACGATCTGTTTCATCCTGTATGGCCTTATGAAGTCTTCTGACCAGGCTGCTTTTGCCTGCCCCATCAGGTCCTTCTATAGTAATAAATAGTCCCTTCAAGCCTTCTTCCAACTTTCTAATCGATTTCTACTTATATTATACGTTAGATGAGGAGAGGTTGTCTATTCTTTCTATAAGTGACTAAAAATAAATAGAGTGCGGCCATTGACCGCACTCGTCTGAATATTAACTAAGATGGTTCCCTCTTATGTGTCTGATACGTGCTTCTTTAAAGAGATAAAAATACTTGGCCTTCTGAAGTTTGAGCTGTACTTCCCATTCCGGATGGTCCTTGATCATCAGCTCTTCCAGTTGTTTGTCGGCTTCGTACAGTTTTTTCTGCTTATTGATGAGTGCGATCAGTTTATCGTCGTACTGATTCTTAAGCTCGTGTTTTTTTCTGAACAATCCCATACTATGATCCCCTACATTTCTCTTCTGCCTTCAACAGCTTTCAGCAGAGTAACTTCGTCGGCATATTCAATATCACTGCCAACCGATAAACCATGGGCCAGACGTGTGACTTTGATTCCTGCCGGCTTGATCAGTCTCGACAGATACATTGCCGTTGCCTCTCCTTCAGCTGTTGCATTGGTCGCAACGATAACTTCCTTGACTTCATCTTTCTGAAGACGTTTGATCAGGACAGGAATATTAATATCCTCCGGGCCAGTCCCTTCAATAGGAGAGAGCACGCCATGAAGGACATGATACAAGCCTTTGAATTCATGCATCTTCTCCATTGCTATCACGTCTTTTGCCTGCTCCACTACTAAGATGACAGACTGGTCCCGATTCTTGTCTTCGCAGATATCACATGGGTCATTCTGTGTCATGTTCCCACAGACCGAACAGTATGTTAGGTCACGTTTAACGCTGATCAGTGACTTGGCAAAACGGGTCACGTCATCTTCTTTCATATTCACCGTATAAAAAGCCAGGCGGGCAGCTGTTTTCTCCCCGATTCCTGGCAGTTTCATATAACTCTCCATCAATTGTGCTATCGGTTCTGGATAGTGCATAACCGTTTCCTTTCTACTGCGAAACGAATAGATCCATACTCGTCAGACAGTCCACAAACATTCCTCCGGATTATAATCCTGGGATTCCTAATCCTTTAGAGTACTTGCCCATTGTTTTTTCAGTTTCTTCATCGATTTTACCTAATGCATCGTTTACAGCTAAAAGAACGAGATCTTCAATGATTTCCACATCTTCAGGATCAACGATGTCTTCTTTGATTCTAACTTCCCGACATGTTTTGTCTCCTGTAAATTTGACTGTCACCAGGTCATCATTAGCTGATCCAGTAAACTCTGTTGCATTCAGAGCAGCCTGAGCCTGTTCCATTTCTTTCTGCATCTTCTGCATTTTCTTCATCATACCTTGCATATTTCCCATTCCACCGCGCATCGGCATTCATCCTCTCTTATTCTTTAATATTTACGATTTCTTCTCCGAAGAGACCGATCGCTTCACTCACGACGGGTTCTTCTTCCGGTTCTGACTGTTCTTCGCTGGAGACTTCTTCAGATTCCCCGGACTGATTTTTCATCTGCTGAATAAATGATTGACGGACTGCAGGCCATTGTTCACTCGGCACACTGCACATCCCGGCACGATGACCGATCACTTTTTCAAGATAGTCACCGACCGATTCCAGAAGGAAGGAATCATTTGAAGCCCTCTCACATAGAATATCATAATCAAAGGTGACAACCAACCCATTAGGACTGGCCGCAACTGGCTTGGAGGTCTTCATTATTGCTTTCTGACCTGCAGGCAGGAAATCGATCAGATCAGGCCAGACATCTTTCAGCTTGACCAGATCTCCTTTTGTCGCTTTTTCCAGCACTTTGAATACCTGTGTCTGATTCACCTTGAACGTCTGCTGTTTCCTGGATTTACGTGACTGGTTCGAGGCTTTTGGCGCAGCAGGTTTCTGCCCCCCCTGCTGCATCTGCTCGATCAGTGTCTGCATCTGCTGCATTTTCTTCTTCAATGCATCGATGTCTCCGTTGTCTGCTTTCATTTCCTGTACAGGACCAGCAGCCGGTCCACTCGCAGGTTTTGAAACAGGCTGGGTCAGTCGGACTGTCGCAACTTCAAGATAAACTTCCGCGTGACTGGACAGCCTCATTTCCTGATGGGTCTGATTCATGACCCGAATGATTTCGTAAATTTTTTCAGGATCGGCTTCTTCTGCGAGAGTCTTGAACTGGTCATCGACCTTACTCATTTTAAGCAGGACATCTTCCCCTGTCTTCTTATAAATCAGGATGTCTCTACAGAAAAGGATCGTGTCATCGACCAGTCGGTTGGCATCTTTTCCTTCCTGAAGGATCGCATGAAGCAGGCTCAATCCTTTCTCCGTATCGTTGACTAAAGAAGCGGAGACGTAATCGCCCAGCAGCTCCTGAGTGATGCTGCCGGTGATTCGAAGCGTATCTTCTAAAGTGACCGACCCGCTTGAAAAGGACAAGGCCTGATCGAGTATGCTCAAAGCATCCCGCATACCCCCTTCCGCCGCCTTGGCGATAGCCAGAAGTGCATCTTCTTCGTAAGCCACGTCCTTTTCCTGCAGAATAAATGTCATCCGTCTGATAATATCCTGAGGGGAAATACGTCTGAAATCAAACCGTTGCGTCCTTGAAATGATCGTCAGCGGAATTTTGTGCGGTTCAGTTGTAGCTAAAATGAACACGACATTCGCAGGAGGCTCTTCGAGTGTCTTCAAAAGTGCATTGAATGCTCCCATTGACAGCATGTGAACCTCGTCAATAATATATACTTTATACTCAGCCTGGGTCGGCGCATAATTTGCCTTTTCCCTGATGTCTCTTATTTCTTCTACACCGTTATTACTGGCGGCATCTATCTCAATGACGTCATTCAAATTCCCTCGTGTGATCGATTCACAGATGTCACACTCATTACATGGCTCTCCATCTTGAGAATGAGGGCAGTTCATGGCTTTAGCAAAAATTTTGGCCGCACTGGTCTTTCCTGTTCCCCGAGGTCCGGAGAAAAGATAGGCGTGGCTGGTATTGCCCTGACTCAAGGCATTTTTAAGCGTTTTGGTGACAGCCTCCTGTCCAGCTACGTCTGAAAACCGCTGGGGACGCCAGACACGATATAAAGCTTGATAACTCATTGTCTCCCTCTTTTCTAGGTACTTGCTCTACACTATTATAGGCCAAAATGAAGTGAATGTGAACTACCCACCACTTAAATCCTTTGGATTTTGAAGTGGGGGCTTCCTACGAACTCCATTCTTGTCTGCACAGACTTCATACAGATAGAGGAATCGGATATGGGTAGGCTCAAAAGGCAGTCCCTGCCTCATTGATTTTCTTTTACTTGGCCAACGCCAAGAGGTTCTTGCTGGCATTGATATCTCTGTCAAGGTATTCCCCGCAATTCGGGCAGTCCCACTCCCGGATGTTGAGCGGCTTCTTGCCGTCTCGGTGTCCGCAACTCGAACAAACCTGACTAGACGGATAGAATCGGTCTGCTTTGATAAGTGTCCGTCCTTTTTGCTTGGATTTATAGTCCAATTGGCGGACGAATTCATACCATCCTGCATCACCAATGCTTTTTGCCAGTCTATGATTTTTCATCAGGTTCTTACTGGACAACGTTTCGATTACAATGACTTGGTTTTCGTCTGTAATCTTTTTGGATAGTTTGTGCAAGAAATCTCTGCGCTGATTGGCAATCTTCTCGTGCTTTTTGGCCACCTTTAAGCGTGCTTTATTGCGGTTCTTACCGCCTTTTTGTTTGCGGGATAAGGACCGTTGCGCCTTCTTCAGCTTCTTTTCGGACTTGTACAGCGGTTTTGGATTTTTGTGCTTCTCAGTTTCCCCTAAATCATTGGTGGTGATCGCAAAATCCGAAATACCCAAATCAATCCCGATCTTCCGTTCAACCAATTGAGGCACTTCGTCCGCTGATTCCACAAGAATGGATATAAAATATTTTCCCGATTTATTCATTGATATCGTACATGATTTAATCTTGCCTTGAAAAGTATGATGCTGGACAAGCTTTACACATCCGATTTTAGGCAGTTTGATCTTACCATCTTCAATTCGGATATTTCCCCCTTGATTGTTGGTGGTATAACTCGCTTTTGAACGGTGTTTGGATTTGAATTTTGG
>NZ_BAAGIR010000013.1:0-38231 GCF_054658155.1 Alkalibacterium sp. m-11 | reverse complement strand
CAAGTCCAATGGGACAACTGAAGAAAATGTTTGGGTAATGAAACACACAGAATGAGCCATTTTAATATTAAAATTGAAGAGTTACCATCTCTAGAAAAAAAGTTTCCGCCAAAGTCTTGACACATACTCTTGAAGGCTGCTTTTTTAATAGCCGAAAAACTATGCTATACTATTATAATATTTACATAGAAGTAGAGGTGCTGTAGATGAATAGAGATACGATTATGAGTGGTGTAAAAGCCAGTACACCCATTATGGCGAGTTATATAGCCTTGGGAATAGCCTGTGGAATCGTCTTGTATGATGCCGGCTTTACGGTCGGACAGATTATGATGATGAGTCTGCTGGTTTACGCGGGAGCAGCCCAGTTCCTTGCGGCAAGCCTGGTGGTCATGGGTGCGTCTGTTCCGTCGGTTATCCTTATGGTTTTTTTCCTGAATCTGAGACATGTTCTGATGTCTGCCAGTATATCGAGCTTTGTCAAAGATAAGTCCTTACTTTATCTAGGACTCTTCGGTCATACCTTGTCTGATGAGTCCTTTGGCATCAACTACTCCAGGTTTCAGAATAATCAGTGGCACCCAAATGAGGCATTGGTGACCAGTCTGTCCAACTACAGCACATGGATCGTCAGTACCATTCTTGGTGGAGTAATCGGAAGTCAGTTTCCCATCAACACACTCATAATGAACTATGCACTCATTGCTATGTTTCTGTGTATGATGGTTATGCAGTTCGTGTCTAAGGCACATATTGTGGCGGCAATTGCTTCAGTCTGCTTTACAGTCATTCTGACAGTAGTTCTTCAGCACAACATCGCACTGGTCATCGCGACAGTTTTAGCTTCATGCATAGGCTATATAGTTGAAAATAGAACCGATCGCATTAAAGGAGGAAACAGCCATGCTTGAACATCAAGTCGTACTAATAGCGGGAATGGCTGTCGTGACATTCATTCCACGCTTCTTTCCGCTGCTTCTGTTGAGTAAAAAAGAGATTTCACCTTCTTTAAGCCGCTGGATGTCCTTCATCCCGGTGTCTATTTTTGCGGCTCTTGTAGCCTCCGATGTGTTTTTCTGGGAGGAGTCTTTTAATCTGAATCCTGTCATGAATATAAAACTGCTGCCTTCTGTTCTTGTCATTTTACTGGCTATAAAAACTAGAAGTCTGCTCTGGTCTATGATTCTAGGAGTCAGTGCGATCACCTTGATGTGGCTCATCGTCTAGTAGTCCAACCTGGGTGGGACTACGGTCTGAATGTGTTCTAAGTCGTGTCTTGTGACAAACTGGGGAGAAAAAAGAGCTCGAGTGGGTTCTGAGGCAGACTCCAGACAATATCAACGCTTAGGCAACTGAACTTAAGCATTAAGAAGATTCTGACGTCTGTCAGAATCAACCTAATAAATCTCAGCCTGCTCAAAAGACCCCAGCCGACCTCGAACAAGTCTAAATCCAGAAAAGAGAGTAGGAGTTCTTGGTACATAAAAAGCACAGTTTAGGGGAGAGAAGTCAATCACCCAAGCTGTGCTTTAAGTATGCTTTGAATTAATGTCTGATCGATGGCCGTCCAAGTACTTTTTCCCCCAGATTGTTAGCCCACCGCTCTGTCCATAATGAAGAATACGGAATCCCGTATTCTTTTCGTAATTGCTTGTAGCGATTCAGTCGGGACCAGCCCAATGAAGTGATGCCCACGGTGAAGAGGTAGAGCGGACCAAGAATGAGCGACTGATAGGTGTGGCCATATTCATGAACTGACATGCGTTCGCATTGGTCAGTCAGACGAAGCTGGTTCCCATTATATCTTCGGAGAAGTCGACTATGTTTGTCGTTGGGCGTGAAAATGAACAGGCCCAGCGATATGCCGTTCAATGTTGACCATTTTGTACGGATGCTGCCATGAAAACGGTCATGAGGGCATCGGAAATGAATTAGAAATAGAATGAAACCAAGAGTGCTCTGAAGAAGCCCCCATGTGCACTGTAAAACAATATAGATCAGCTGCCATAATCCAAAGTGAAAGAAGTTGTTTTTCCTGTCTGCCATTAGATCACCTTTCCTTAACTTAGGTTACTAAATTTCATAGCACATCTCAGATGATATGAAAAAACTTCCCGTTTAGGTACGGGAAGCATATTTCTGGATTGAGATGTTTCTTGCATGACACCATTGCGCAGTCTTGCCAGAGATGATGACATCAGTTTTCCTTAAGTCAGTTACTGTTTTGGCCCCCAAGAGCGTCATGATATGCGCCAGTTCAGTCTTCCACTGACTGATCGTCACAATAGCCTGGTCCACGTCTTTGAGTGCCATATGCATGAATTGGCTTGACAGTCCGTTGAGTGATGCACCGAGTGACAGGGCTTTGACCATTTCCATCGGACGACGAATACCGCCGGAGGCAATGACGTGGGCATTCACTATGCTATCTCCCGCTTCTAATAATGACACCGCGGTTGTCTGACCCCATTCTTCCAGATCATCCAGCTTAAAATCTTTGCGACGGAAATTTTCGATCTGTGCAAAATTGGTTCCACCCTGACCACTGATATCGATCAGCTTTACACCGATAGATTCCAGTGAACGGATGGTTTCTCGACTCATGCCGAAGCCGACTTCTTTAGCTATGACGGGCACATCAAGTCCATTTACTATGGATTCAATATTGTCCAGCCATCCTTTAAATTCGCGGTCACCTTCCGGCATGACAATTTCCTGAGGCGCATTGATATGAATCTGAAATGCATCAGCGTCCAGCATATCCACGACTTTTTTTGCATTTTCCAGTCCATGTCCAGCTCCTAGATTAGCAAATACCAGGCCATCAGGATTAACTTTACGAACGATCTTAAATGACTCTTCCTGTTCAGGATCCTTTAAAGCGGCACTCACTGAGCCGGTAGCCATAGCCAGACCTGTTTCACGTGCGATGATGGCCAGTTTCTCATTTACTTTTCCGGTCCATTCGCTTCCTCCAGTCATAGCGTTGATGAAGAAGGGGACAGAAAAGTTGAGTCCTTCTAGAGAAACGGACAGATCGACATCGGAGACATCCATTTCTGGAAAAGAATGATGGACAAAAGAAATATCTTTAAAAGACGAGACTTGTCCGTCATAGAATTTTTCTGACAACGAAACATGTTCGTTTTTTCTGTTATTTGATTTAGGCATAAGGTCACTCCATTAAGTCAGTTTAGTTGGCTCATGATAAACAGCCAGTGAAAGTGGGGTGATCCCCTCTTTTTTCCATTCGGACAAAAGAGGTTGAGGATCCATTTCATCAGGTAAAAAGGCGATACCGCAGTCACCACCGCCAGCTCCGGAAATTTTGCCAGTAGCCTGATGTGCATCGGCTGTCTGAAGCAGTTTTTCTAGAAGAGGTGTGACATATACACGTTTCTGGAAAGCCGTCATTGCATATAGAATGTCCCGGTTCCGGGAGAGGGCTGCAAGAAACCCTTCCTGATTCTGTTTTTTGATGGCATCGATCAGATCGGTTACACAGTGCCTGCTTTCTTCGAGGAATCGAGTGTAAGTCAGTGCATCATCTGAACGGGAAACCGTTTTGACCAGGTTTTCAGTGGACGCGGGTGCTCCTGTCCAGCCTACCAGGAAGTGTAAGTTATTGATGGGTGGCAGGGACTCGATCATCAGATCAGGCCAGTGTCGCTCGACTGATTCTCTCGTACTGAGAGAATCAAGCATATCGTAAACAGGCTGACTGCTGAAACGGGTATAGGCTATCCACCCTGTAAAGCTGGCTGCAGCGAGATCTCCGAAGGATCCTCTGCTTCCCAAAGATAGATGGGAGAGGCAGGCAAGCTTATAAACCTGTAAAGGGTTCAAATTAAGTGCGTACGCTCGAGTAACAGCCTGTATGAGAGCGACTGTTACTGCTCCGCTGGATCCTAGTCCATATTTCAGACCATCGCTGCTGACCATTTCACTTGTTACATATATATCGAGAGGAGCCAGCTTGATGCCGTAATCATGAAGATATCGTGAGAGTGCTTTCAGAGTTGCTGTCATGATAGACGCTCTCTGATCCGGTTCTTCCAAGATGACCTCATGATCACCGATAATCCAGTCTAACGGTTCATTTGAAAGAACAGAGGAGTGGATCGTCCCTGTCTCTTTTCTTGCAGGTGAAACTGAAACAGTAATGAACCGGTCAACAGCAGCGATGACTGCGGGAGACCCTGGTTCGACAACTGCATATTCACCGGCTATAAAGAGTTTTCCAGGAGCTTTAGCTTCTGCTTTTTGCAGCATGGATCTTTCCCTCCGTTAAATAGATGATGACAGGAATCAGTTGAGCAGATGCAGGCCTGGACCTGGTTTTGCAGCAATCAACTGTTTATCTTCAAATGTTTTAGACAGTTCCTGTTTTAAAGCAGACAAGTCTGACTGTCTGCAGATGATTTTTACATTCGGGCCTGCATCCATTGTGAAGTAGGCTGTATAGCCCAACTTTCTTAATTCACGGACAGCATCCATTGCTTTCATGCTTTCAGCTGTCCAGTAAGTAAAGGGAGGAGAAGCGCCCAATGTTGTTGCATGCATCTTAAGCGCATTCCGTTCGGCAATCTGACCGACCTGCTCAATATCACGGTAGGAAACAGCCTGCTTCATGGCAGACAAATCAGCGTCCAGTGAATTCAGCCACCCGTCGTAGAAGGGAGATGTCTCGACTGTCCGTTTCATTCCGTCCCGGCTTGAGACATCTTTTTTAGCATCGTTGACAATAATGAACAGCATACCGATATCCCATTGGGCGTCATCAACTGGAACAGCGTAAGAAGAATCGTGATCATGCCCTTTGATCCATTCAGCAAATCCACCGAATATACTTCTAGAGGCTGAACCGGATCCTATGCGTGCAAGCTTGGATAATTCTTGATCAGATAAATCTAGTCCGGCTGCCTGACTTGCTGCACCGGCAAGAGCCGCGAGACCAGATGCTGAGGAAGCCAGTCCAGCTGCAGTTGGTACATGATTGATGCTTTCAATACGTGCTTTAGATTCGAGCCCTGCGAGTGTCCTTACTTCATCCAGAACTCTCTGAACCTTGCTTAATGTTCGGGCATCCTGCTTATCTCCATCAAGGATGAGTTCATCTTCAGTCAGTGCATCATCAAATGTTACAGAAGTATCTGTATAAAACGCATCTAATGTGAGTGACAGAGAGTTATTTTTAGGAATGATCAGGTCTTCATTCTCTTTTCCCCAGTATTTAATCAGGGCGATGTTTGTGTGTGCACGTACCCATTTATTCATTGCTATTCTCTCCTAATGCATGGATCCAGGTTTCGACTGCTCCGTTCTCCATCAGTTTATGTGCGATCAGTTTAGCCTGCTTAGCTGTACGAGCCAGTGCGATCATACATCCACCACGACCGCCACCCGTCAGTTTTGCTCCCAGGGCATGATTCTTTATAGCGGTGTCTACCAGATGATCGAGTCGGTCATTGCTCACATTGATCTGCTTGAGGCAGTCATGGGAAAGCGTCAGCAGTTCACCAAGGAGCTCAACATGATCATCCTGAATGGCCAGCCTTGCTTCTTCCGTCAGATGACCGATTTTCTTTATGATCGTCAGTGTTTGATGCGATGCCCGTTCCATCTGTCTCGCAACATCTCTGACTGCTTTCTTGGTCTGACCTTTCATGCCGGTGTCTGCAGCGATAAGGTAGCCTGAGACATGCAAAGGAATCGAGGCAAAGTGACTGTTCTTTTTATAGTAAATAGGTGATGCACTGCTGGTAACACGTGCATCCAGGCCGCTAGGATTCCCATGAGCGATTTTTTCAGAAATTTCAACATAATTCAGTAAAGTATCATGAGCAATATCTCTTTCGAAATAGGCAAATAAAGCACGAACAAGTGCCGTTGCCACCGCCGCACTGGAGCCCATTCCTCTTTCAGGCGGGATCAGGCTGGATATGGATATGCTCAGACCATCAACAGGCTGATTCAGATCACTGCAGATCGACTGGATCAGACTTTTTAAGTTCTTAAGTGAATCAGGGACTGTTTGTAAAAGACCCTGGTAATAACTGGAAGATATGACACTTCCTCCGTTGATTTTTTCTATAATGACCTCAACTGGAGTGGCCATAAAGGGCATGGCGATAGCCGGTTCATTGTAGACGACAGCATGCTCGCCAATAAGAATGATTTTTCCATGTGCAGTACCGACTGCCTGATCTGATAGGGTCTTCATGAATTCACCTCGGTTGTTCTAGTAGGATTGATCTTATTTATCTTAACTTATATTATACAAAAACACTAATTTATCATAACAAGTGATCTTTAAAATTAATTAAAGTTTTAATTTAGTACCCGAAATAAAAACAGCTATATTGTGAAGAGGTATGCACATTTGGTAAACTAGGAGAGATTATTAGCATAGAGCGGAGGGAAACGGATGAGAGAATCCGATTCGTTTTATATCATTAACAGAGAAGAATGGAAAAATCTGAACAACCGCACTGAGATTTCCTTATCAGATCAGGAAGTGGAATCACTGAGATCATTGAATGACCGGGTTTCTGTCAAAGACGTGAAAGAAATATACTTGCCTATTCTTCAAATTTTGCATCAGTATCTGAAGCATTATCATAAAAGACAGAAAGAAATTAAAAAAATCCTGAATCGACCAGAGTCAAAAGAGCCGTATGTCATTGGTATTGCCGGAAGTGTAGCAGTTGGAAAAAGCACACTGGCTCGTTTTCTTCAGACCATGATGGCCAGAGCCTATCCGAATAAGAAAGTTGACCTGATTACGACTGATGGGTTCTTGTATCCGAATGAAGTTCTTCAGGAAAGAAATCTGCTTAATCGTAAAGGCTTCCCTGAAAGTTATGACATGCACAGGCTTATTTCATTCATGGGAGATGTAAAAAGCGGACGTCGGAATATTAAAGTCCCACTGTATTCACATAAGTTATACAATATCGTTCCTGATCAGTTTGAAACTATTGACCAGCCGGATATCCTTATTGTAGAAGGAATCAACGTCCTTCAGCTTCCTGCCAATGAAAAAATATTTGTGAGCGATTTCTTTGATTTCAGTTTTTATGTGGATGCTGAACCTGATCGTATCGAAAAATGGTACCTCGAGCGTTTCGGTCTTCTTCTCCAGACAGCTTTCAAGGATCCAAGTAACTATTATTACCCTTATGCAGTCGGCGACAGAAAAGAGGCTTTTAAAATGGCTAAAAATGTTTGGCGGACCATCAACTTGAAGAATCTTCAGGAATATATTCTTCCAACACGTTTTAGAGCCGACATGATTATTCACAAGACCACTGATCATTTTATCGATCAGCTTCTTCTTAAAAAACATTAAATCAAGCGAAAGAAGGGATGAAATGAAGAAAATAGCAGCCTTTATGGCTCTTTTCATCATCGTTTCAGCAGGATGCAGGGCACAGGATACAGGTGATCCAGCTGACAGGGAAGAACCGTCTGTATTTTCAGGCACAGTAATTCGAGTAGCAGAAGATGGCACGTTGATTATCGAGCCGGATGAAGGAGAAGAAATTCGGCAAGCGGGTACTGAAGTTTCTATCAATCCAGGAGATAATCAGAACTTCGAACTGGGGGATCAGGTAATGGTTACTCATGAAGGGCCAGTTATGGAGAGTCATCCTCTTCAAGTTCATCTGATTTCGATCGAGAGATCTGAAGATTAATAAAAAAATATTAGATAAGCATCGAGCTGTCTTTCCTTTAAAATCGACAATTATGTGAACTCTCTCTTATTTCTCTGATTAGATCTTTCCAGATGTATAAATAGTAAGCTTTCTGTATTATACTGGATATACTAAAGGAGACGATTTTATGAACGAAGAAGAACAGGAAATCGAACGATTGAAAGAAGAACTGGCGACCGTCAGAAGATTAAATCGAGAGTTGCTTGATCAGCAGGAACAGCAGGATTCGCTCGAATTTGCATGGACAGGCAATTTGGGACACTGGTTCTGGGACTTTCCGGCTAATAAAGTCACTTTCAACCCGAAAAAAGCTACAGCGCTGGGATACACGAAGGAAGAACTTCCCGACTATGTGGATTTTCAGTTCTTTACTGAGCGTCTCCACCCGGATGACTATGAACGTGTTATGGATGAAATGAGAGATCATCTTGCTGGTAAAATACCCGTATGGGAAGTCAGATATCGGATCAGGACAAAAGATGGAAGCTATAAAACGTATTATGACCGGGGTAAAGTTACTCAGCGGTCAGAAGACGGGAGTCCTCTTTTCCTCTCAGGAATCGTTTTTGATGTTTCTGACTATGCAGAGGAAAAAGAAGAGCTGTTGAGAAAAAACAAAGAGTGGGAACTTCAGTCTAAACGGGACGTGATGACAGGGCTGTATAACCGGTCTAATATCCTTGTCAAGCTGGGCAGTCTCATATCAAAAACAAGCAAGAATAAGCTGGAAACCTTATCTATGATAGTTTTTGACATAGATAATCTTCAAAAACACAATTCTCTTTATGGTCCTCTTTTCGGGGATGAACTGATTAAGAAAGCTGCAGTGATTATACAGGAAAAACTTCAGGAAGGTCATCTGGCGGGAACTTTTGAGGGTGGCAAATTCCTTCTCGTTCTTCCAGGTACAAATTTGAGAGAAGCGAGAGATTTAGCTGAGTCGATTCGCCTTTCTTTTCATGGGAATGACTTTACTGAACCGGCTGAAGTGACCAGCAGTGCAGGAATTGCTGAATTTCGTCCGTCGGAAACAGTTAGTCAATTCTTTAACCGTGCGGACCGTCTGCTTTATAAAGTCAAACAAAATGGTAAAAATCAGGTAGCTATAGACTAACTAAATGCTCTGAATGTTACCTGCTTCTGACTATGTATCTTCAGCTTTACTTTTTTTAACAAGAATGGATGAACATTTAAATGCAGAATAAGATAACGATTCTTGGTATTCCTTTTGACAATATGACACGAAAAGAATTTCTGGAAAGACTGTATGAACGTATGAACAGAAAAGAAAAGACTTTTCTTGTGACTGCTAATCCTGAAATTGTCATGTATGCTCATGACAATCCGGACTATTATAAACTGTTGATGGAGGCTGATTTTATTGCACCGGACGGAATCGGGATAGTTCAGGCCTCCAGAAAACTTCAGACCCCAATCAAGGAGAGAGTTCCTGGATTCGAATTGATGCTGGGCCTTCTTGAGCTAGCAAGCCTGAGCAATAAACGGGTGTATTTTATCGGCGCCAAAGAAGACATCATTAATCTGACTGTCAGTAATGTCAGTGAGAAATGGCCAGATCTTGAAATCGCCGGATACCATCACGGCTACTTCAATCACGAAGACCCTCAGATGATTGAGAAGGTCAAAGCCACTCGACCTGATATTGTTCTGGTAGCTTTCGGTTTTCCCAGACAGGAGAAATGGATTAAGTCTTATCTGGCAGCGGCTGATTATGGGATTGCGGTCGGAGTAGGCGGAAGCTTTGATGTCCTCTCGGGTAAAACCAAACGTGCCCCGTACTTAGTTCAACGGTTCCATATCGAATGGCTTTACCGACTCGCCAAGCAGCCGTCAAGATACAAGCGCATGCTTGCCCTGCCTTATTTCATAAGGGAAGTTTACAGACAGAACAAGAAGGAAGAAACGATATGAAAACAGCCCATATCAACGCAGGAAACGAGTTTGGTGGTGGACTGGTCCATATCGTTTCTTTACTCTGTGCACTTGAGGAGACAGGTGAGTCAGCTGAACTGCTCGTTTTGGAAGAGGGGCCGGTTGCTCAGGCAGCTAGGCAAAGGGGGCTGAAAGTCACAGTATTTGAGCAGAAGAGCAGATATGATCTTCGTGTACTGATACACCTGTTAAAGTACATTAACAGTCAGGAGTTTGATATTGTCCATTCACACGGCCCTCGCGCCAATCTCTTTATTCGACTTCTAAGCCCCTTTATAAAAGCCAAATGGGTGACAACGATTCACAGCAATCCTCTACTCGATTTTGAAAAGAAAAATTTAAAATGGAAAGTATTCGAAAAAATAAATACGACCTGTCTGACTGGAGCAAATGGAGTTATTGCAGTTTCCAAGGAAATTAAAGACATTATTATCGATTTAGGTGTTCAGACAGATAGGATAAGAGTTATTAATAATGGTATCGACTTTGCTGCACCTAAGCCCATCGATTCATCAGATAGAATTACAGATGTATTCTCAATTATCACAATTGGAAGATTGCATCCTATTAAAAATCATGACCTTCTATTTGATGCTTTATCAGATATGAAAGAGTTTGAATGCCAGGTTCATATTTGTGGAGAAGGGGAAGAATATGAGCGGTTAAAGGTACGAGCAGAGAAGCATGAAGGACTTGCTAAGTTTTATTTCAATGGATGGCTAGGTTCTGACGAGCTAAAAACCTTAATTAGGCGCAGTGATCTTCTAGTCCATCCCTCTAGGAGTGAAAGTTTTCCCCTCGTTTTGCTTGAAGCAGCTGAACAAGAGGTTGCTGTAATTGCTACTGATGTAGGGGATGTAAACAATCTTCTGAACACTCCAGATATTGGCTGGTTGATTAAGAACGAAAGCCGAGAAGAGTTGAAATCAGCTTTGATCTCCGCTCAAAAAGAATGGCAACAGGGAAGTTTGCAGATGAAAGGCAGACAATTGAGAAAAGCAGCATTAAAGTTCTCCTTAAGTGAACAGTCTAACCAGGTAATCGCATTTTATAATAGTATAATCTAAAATCAGAGACCTGCATCAACAGGTAGCTGGTTTTTTTGTTTCAAAAAACTAGTCATTCCAGACAGACGAGGCGCAGGTCAGTCAGAATTATGGTATACTTGCATACAGAGAAGTGCCCGTTTTAAGGAGGAAAAAGAATGTATCAAACTTATGCAGATGACAGTATGGCATTGCATACCGATTTTTATGAACTCAATATGATATATACACATTGGAAGAAAGCCAACCATACAAAAAAAGCAGTATTTGAAGTCTATTACCGATCCAACCCATTCGGCATGGGGTATACGATTTTCGCCGGACTTGAACGCGTCGTCGACTATATTACTAACATAAAGTTCTCAGAGTCAGATATTGCGTACTTGCGAGAAATTAAAACATTTCCTGAAGACTTTCTGGACTATCTTAAAGAGTGGCGTTTTAAAGGAACGATCCGCTCTTTTAAGGAAGGCGAGGTTGCTTTTGCCAACGAACCACTCATTCAAGTGGAAGGGCCGCTGGCTGACTGTCAGCTGATTGAGACCGCTCTATTGAATATTGTCAATTTCCAGACTCTGATCGCGACTAAAGCATCGCAGATCAAAAGTGCTGCCGGAAATGATCCGGTCCTTGAATTTGGAGCAAGGCGTGCTCAAGAATTTGATGCAGCTTTATGGGGGGCACGTGCTACTTATATCGGGGGCTGCGACTCGACAAGTAATACAAGAGCCGCAAAAATTTTCGGGATTCCTGCTGCAGGCACTCATGCCCATGCACTAGTGCAGGCCTACAGAGATGAGTACCAGGCATTTAAAGCGTATGCCGAAACACATAAAGACTGTGTGTTCCTAGTTGATACGTATCACACATTGGATTCAGGTGTCCCCAATGCTATTCGAGTAGCGAATGAAATGGGAGACCGGATCAACTTCCAGGGTGTGAGACTGGATTCAGGAGATTTATCCTACTTGTCCAAGAGAGTCAGACAGGAGCTTGACGAAGCAGGCTATCCAGATGCTAAAATTTACGTTTCCAACGATCTGAATGCTGAGACTATCCTGAACCTCAAGATGCAGGGAGCAAAAATCGATGTCTGGGGCGTAGGAACTAAGATGATAACGGCCTACGATCAGCCTGCTTTAGGAGCAGTCTATAAAATCGTTTCGGTCGAGGGGAACGACCAAGAGATGCATCACACGCTTAAACTGACAGCCAATGCGGCCAAAATTTCTACACCAGGCAAAAAGCAGGTCTGGCGCATCCGCTCCAAGAATAATGTGAAGCCTGAAGGGGACTATATTGCACTGGACGAGGAACGGCCTGATCAGCAGGACGAATTGTACATGTTCCATCCTCAGTACACATACATCAACAAGACAGTAAAAGATTTTACTGCCCGTCCTCTTCTGCAGGATATTATTGTAGACGGTGAACTGGTGTATGACATGCCCGAACTTGAAGAAATCAAAAGATATGCTGAAGAAAGTCTGTCGGAACAATGGGAAGAGAATAAGCGGCTGCTGAATCCGGAACCGTATCCAGTCGACTTGTCCCAGGAGCTATATGATGCGAAAGTTGAAACGATCAAGCTGTTCAAGGAGATTGCAAAATCTAAGCATTCAGAAAAAGATGCCTTGTTTTAAATCGAGTCATATCTAAAAATCAAACCGGAGGAGCGATTATTATGATGTCAGATTTACAGAAACTGATTGTAGAGGAAATGCAGGTACAGTCTGAAATCGATCCTAAAGAAGAAATAAGAAAATCGATCGATCTTATGAAAGATTACTTTAAAAAGCACAGCTTTTTGAAGACACTCGTCCTGGGGTTATCAGGAGGACAGGATTCCACTCTATTAGGGAAACTTGCCCAGTTGACTGTGGAAGAGTTAAGGAAAGAGACGGGCAGAGAAGACTATGCTTTTATCGCTGTGCGGCTGCCATATGGTGAGCAGGCAGATGAAGCAGATGCCATTGATGCTATCGAATGGATTCAGCCTGACAAAGTATTCAAAGTCAATATCAAGGGATCTGTAGATGCACTGGAAAAAAGTCTGGAATCGAATGATTTTGAAATCAGTGATTTCAATAAAGGAAATATTAAAGCTCGCGCACGAATGATCGCTCAGTACGGCATTGCTGGAGATACTGACGGCGTAGTACTGGGTACGGATCATCCGGCTGAAGCAGTGACAGGATTCTTTACCAAATACGGAGATGGCGGTACGGATCTTAATCCTCTGTTCCGACTGAACAAGGAGCAGGGAAAACAGCTTCTTAGAGAACTTGATGCACCTAAGCATCTGGTAGAGAAGACACCAACAGCTGACCTTGAAAGCGACAAGCCTGGTCTAGCTGACGAAGAGGCTCTTGGGGTCACTTATGATGAGATCGACCGATACCTGATCGGCGAAGAAGTGTCTAAAGAAGCTGCTGAAACAATTGAAGACTGGTATCTCAAAACCCAGCATAAACGTCATCTACCTATAACCATATTTGATGAGTTCTGGAAGTAAGATCAACCGGTCATTGATTATGATAAAACCCTTTGCTTACCGGTGAAGGGTTTTATATACATAAAATATAGGGAGGATTGTCATGGCAAAAGTAATGATAAACGCCTGTATTTATACTGGCGAAGGAAAAATCGACAACGGCTATATCCGCTTCACAGAGGAAATCACTGGTGTAGGTAAAATGGAAGCCTTTGAAGAAGAAGAAACGGATGAAGTACAGGATCTTGATGGAAAAATGATCATCCCAGGCTTTATAGACGTCCATAGTCATGGCGGATATGGAGTGGATGTGATGGATGCAGACGCTGACAAGATAGGTGAAATGGTCAATAAAATGCTTGAAGAGGGAATCACTTCTTACTTTGCAACAACGATCACTCAATCCGATGAGCAGATCGAAGCTGCTGTCAAAGCTGTAAAAGAGGCTGCTGAAAGCAATTCAGTCATCCAGGGTATTCATATTGAAGGACCATTCATATCAAAAGACTTTAAAGGAGCTCAACCGGAGGCTTTTATTCGACCAGCTCAACTTGATACGCTTAAAAAGTGGCAGGAAGAAAGCGGTGGGCTGATCAAACTGATCACTTATGCACCGGAGACTGGAGACATAGAGGAATTTGAAGAGTACTGTTCTGAAAATGGGATCGTTCTTTCAGCTGGACATTCAGGCGCTTCATACGAGGAACTGAAGGCATCTAAAGCCACACACATCACCCATCTCTTTAATGGTCAGAAAGGTCTGCATCATCGAGAGATTGGTGTCAGCGGCTATGGTCTACTTGAAAAAGAAGTGATGGTAGAGATGATTGTGGACGGCTATCACATCTCAGAGCCGATGGTCAGACTTGCTTACCAGACTAAAGGAGCGGACGGCATTCAGCTCATTACAGATTCTATGCGTGCGAAGGGCTTACCTGATGGAGAAAGTGAGCTGGGCGGACAAACTGTTACAGTTAAAGACAAGCAGGCGCGGCTTGAAAATGGGTCGCTCGCAGGCAGCGTCCTGACCTTCATTGATGCGTTCAGAAACATGATTGACTATACAGGCTGCTCTATAGAAGAAGCTGTTAAAATGAGTGCATTCAATCAAGCTAAAGAGTTTGGACTCAATAAGAAAGGTCAGCTGAAGCCAAGCTGTGATGCAGACCTGCTCATCATGGATGAAAATTTAACTATTTTATCTACTATCTCAGGAGGGAAGATACATGAAATCAACTAATAGCACTATCAAAATTATAAAAGTAAAAGATAGAAACGAAGGAGGGAAAAAGGCGTTTGAATTGATCAAAGAAGCGATTCAAAGTGGAGCGGAAGTGTTTGGACTTGCAACAGGAAGCACTCCTGAAACACTTTATAGAGAATTAAGAGAAAGTGATCTGGATTTTTCAGATAAGACAGCCATCAATCTGGACGAATATATTGGTTTATCAAAAGATCACCCTCAGAGTTACCATACTTTTATGAAAAAACAGTTATTCGATTATAAGCCATTCAAGCAGACATTTATACCGGATGGACTTGGAGATGAAAACACAGAGCCGGAAAAGTACGATAAAATAATTGATGCTCATCCGATCGATGTTCAGATACTCGGGATCGGAACAAATGCACATATCGGATTCAATGAACCGGGAACACCATTTGATAGTAAGACGCACAAAGTTACTCTGACACAGGAAACAATCGATGCTAACAAACGCTATTTCGATTCCGAAGAAGATGTACCAAGACATGCTTTCTCTATGGGGATTAAATCTATTATGTCTGCTAAGAAGATTATATTAATGGCATATGGTGAGAACAAGGCGGAAGCGATAGCGAGAACCGTCCACGGACCTGTAACAGAAGAAGTTCCTTCGAGTATTCTTCAGACACATCCTGATGTCGTTATCATAGTAGATGAGGAAGCTGCCAGTCAGCTGTAATATCGTCTCTTTTTTAGAAAGGAATGCAAATGACTAACAGAATTCCTGTATATATTGAAATGCACAATAAAATGAGACAAATGATTGTTTCAAATGAATGGAAAAAAGGGCAGAAGATACCCTCAGAAAGAGCGCTTGCTGAAACCTTTGGTGTAAGTAGAATGACAGCAAGACAAGCAGTGAGTTCGCTGGTAGAAGAAGGGCTGCTTGAAAGACGAAGGGGTGCCGGTACATTTGTGGCTTCTGATAAAGTCCGGGAAAAACTGAGCGGCATACCAAGTTTTACAGAAACCATAGAACAGCTCGGAAAACAGCCATCGAGCACATTGGTGTCTTATTACTCAAAGCGGGCCAGTGAAAGTGAAGCTGAAAAACTTCAGCTCGGTCGGGGAGAAGCAGTTCTGGTCATGGAGAGGATTCGTTATGCAGACGGGGAACCGATCTGCTTTGAGGTGGCCACTCTTCCTCAGCGGATCGTCGAGAAATTCAGTAAAGAACAGCTGACTCGTCATCTATACCGCACACTATCAGAAGAGGGGTTTGAAGTAGCTAGAGCCGAGCAAACTATCTCGGCGACATGGGCCTCTGAAAAGGTAGCAGACCTGCTTCATATTAAGAGGGAAGCCCCTATCCTGAGACTTAGACAGGTCAGTTACACACAAAATAATGAACCTTTTGAATATGTACGTGCCCAGTACGTAGGGGCAAGATATGAGTTCTTTCTGGAGGCAACGAAATAAAAAGTGAAGACAGACCCGGTACAAGGGGGCTGTCTTCACTTTTTCTATATATCGGGTAATGGATCAGTCTGTAATCGTATCATTTCTAGATTCATCTGTGGTATCATCTGAACTGTTGTCGTTCTCAAGAGGAAGATCTTCGTCTATTCCAGTCTCAAGAACATCTTCCAGTTCCAGATGGGCCTGCAGTTCTTCCTGAACAGCGAGCAGGCTTTGTTCATAAGGCCGGTATACATACAACTCATGACCATATTCCGGGAAGTAGACAAAATCTTCTGTACCGGCGATCTCTATGGATTCTACACTCTGTGCAGCTGGTCTGTAGTTTGATGCAACAGACATGATCTGCTGTCCCGTCATATTGGTCTGCATATTGGGACGAATCGCATTAAGGATGGGGGTCAGATTAGCAATCGAACCGAAAGAGAGTAATTTATCTGCCAGGGCTTCGATGACCTGACGCTGTCTTTCCTGTCGACCGAAATCACCGCGTGGATCCTGCTTCCGCATTCTGGCGTAGCCGAGTGCCTGTTCTCCGTCAAGTTTCTGCATACCTTCTTCGATCTCTATGGCATTTAAGGTTTCCTCACTGTCCTGTACGGTAAAGGACAGCGGGGAGTCAACAGTAATACCTCCTACAGCATCTACTAAATCGACCAGACCGTCAAAATTTAACGTTACATAGAAGGATAAGGGAATGGCCAGGTAGTCTTCAATATAATCGACAACACCAGAAATGCCGTAAATGGCATGAAGGGCGTTCATTTTTTCCTGCCTGTCACTGTTTGGCAAGGTGATAAGTGTATCACGCGGGATTGAAACGATTTTCGTTGATTCCTGCCCTGGGTTCAGCGTAATAACCATCATGGAATCAGAGCGGCTCGATACGTCATCTTCGTCCAGTCCGAGAGCGAGAATCGAAATCGGGTGCATAGCTCTGATCGATTCATCACTTTCTGAAGTATCCCTCAGTTCTTCGGGAGTATCTTCAGAGACATCTGCCAGGAGCTGAACGATTTGATAGCCATAGTATCCTGAAAAGGTACCGACTACAATGGCAAGAGCTATGACAGCAGTCAGCAAGCTACGTTTAACCCATAATTTTCGTTTTTCTTTTTGTGTCTGTCTGTCTGATTGCATAGAGCCCTCTTTTCTAAAACAGGAATGTGTGTTATTAATAAGTTTAATTCAAGTTGTTTTTAATTGCAATTGGGATTTTTCCATACAGGATGCTATAATCATATAAAATGTTTAAAGAAATGAGTAGGAATATGTATAATATGTTTATTGTGCTGATGGTTTGTATATTTACCATGATCAGCACCCTGATTTTAACACCGGTCTTCAAAGTCGTCGCCAGGGCATTCAATATACTGGATGTCCCTGAAGAACGAAGAGTGCATGATAAAGTTATGCCGACGATGGGAGGCATCACTATTTTTATTGCTTTCTTTTTTTCATCATTCTTTCTCCTGCCTATTCCGTATATTCAGATCGTTCCACTTTTCGCTGGAGCATCGGTGATTGTCATCACCGGGATGATCGACGATAAATATGAGTTGAAGCCTCTGGTTAAGCTGATTGGGATAATCACTGCTGCAGGGCTCGTATACGGGCTTGGGGATGTGGCTCTTGAAACGATGACGATACCTTACTTCGGGACCCTCTCTTTCGGTTCCTGGCAGATGCCCTTTACCATATTGTGGATCGTCGGTCTGACCAATGCAATCAACCTGATCGATGGACTGGATGGGTTAGCAAGTGGTATTTCTATGATTGCCCTGCTTACTATGGGAGTTATCGGATTTTTCTTCCTCACCGTTGAAGAAGTTTCGGTTTCGATCATGACATTCGTCCTGGTAGCGGCGATAGCAGGTTTCTGGCCATATAATTTTCAGCCGGCCAGTATCTTTCTAGGAGATACGGGGGCATTGTTCCTCGGATTCATGATCGGTGTATTCTCCCTTCAAGGGTTGAAAAATGCCACTCTTATCTCCCTTATCCTTCCAATCATTATTTTAGGGATTCCTGTCACGGACACGCTGTTTGCCATGATAAGAAGGAAATTGAACAGGCAGTCGATTTCAACTGCGGATAAAAATCATATTCATCATCGTCTGATGTCTCTGGGCTTATCACACAGGCAGACAGTACTCGCTATCTACTGTGTATCTGCTATTTTTTCAGTAATCGCCATGCTTTATAATTTTTCAACACTGATCGGGTCGATTCTTCTGACTATTTTCGTCATGTTGGGTGTCGAGCTCTTTGTAGAAATCATAGGGCTTGTGGGAGAAGACCGTCGTCCGCTATTAAAAAAGCTGAAAGATTTCGGCAGGAAACTGAACGGGGAAGACTAGTGCTGTCCAGTTAATAGTCTTTTTTCAAGAACAGGATGTAAACTTTTCTTCGAAAATAAATAAATCACGTTTCCAGTTCAGTAGATAATAGTACTGATCTGAAAACGTGATTTTTATTGTATCATGAATATGAAACATTTATGACAGTTCAAGGTCAGTCTGATGAATCTCCAGCTCCAGATGCCTCTTCGCTGGAACTGCTGGTCTGAGTTTCTGATCTGTCTTCAGACAAACTAGACTGATCAACTTTTTCTGTACGGTTCAGGGAATCCTGAAGTGCGGACTGGATTGCAGTGAAGCTCTGAGGCTGAATCCTAACCAGGTCCATGTCTCTTTCAATATAACTTGACCATTCAAATACATGTGATTCAACAGTAAACGCCTGGTTCAACCCAGTCTGGGCAATAGCTATCATATCTCTCATTCTCATGTTCGTACGCATGTTGCTTCCCACTGTCTCAGCAATAGCTGTATATTTGGAAATTGACTGAAATTCAAGAGCTTTCTGAATGATCGCTTCAATAATCAGCTGCTGGCGATGACCACGTGCAACATCATCATCGATTTTTCGTGTTCGAGCTAAAGCCAGGGCTTCTTCTCCGTTAAGGTTTTGGACCCCTTTTTCGAGTTGGATCGCTCCGGACTGATCGGAAGAGTCCATTTCAGTGATCGTGACAGGCACTTCCATTTCGATACCGCCAAGTTCGTCAATAATATCTAAAAAGGCATTAAAATTGAAGGTAGCATAGTAGTGGACAGGGACGTCCAGCCATTCTTCGATCGTCTGGACCATGACGCTTTCTTCGCCGATTGCATAAGCGGCATTGATTCGGTCCCATCGAACGACTGTGCCGTTTCTCATGATCGGCACATAGGTGTCTCGTGGAATGGACAGCATATTCATTTCATGTGTTAAAGGGTTTAAAGTAGCATATAAGATGGAATCTGCTCGAGTGGATTGAAGGCCACGCACTTCGTCGTTATCGATTCCCATGAAAAGAAAAGAGACCGGCTGATCGATAGGGTTGACTTCTTCAACTGGTTCCGGCCTGTCGATTTCTACGAATGAAGCATCGATTTCATTTTCGATCGTGGCAAATAAATGTGCAACATACATAGCTCCTATGAGAATGACAGTAAATAATGGAATAAGGATCCCTAGAACAATTCGCTGCTTTTTCTTTTTCTGACGATGATTTGAAAACATTCTAGAATTTGGTTTTAATTTACTCACTTTACTGTCTCCTTCGATGCCTTACTATAATTAAAAAAAGTAATCCTGTATTATTATCGGCTGAATGACCGTAAGTGTCAAGAGACTCAAAGAAAATAACAGTCTGATTTGCTCACTTTTCACGATTTATTCTTATTTTAGACATCTATAGGCACTTCAACCCATGCCTCAGCCCCGTTAGACTGAGAAAACTGGGCACTGGTCCACTCAGTGATTTCTTTTTCGAATGTATGGATACGTTCACTCTCGACTAGGCAGGTAAATGTGACCTGGTCAGTATAGTCAATGGATTCCAGACGATAAGTAGACTGATGGAGAGCATTCTGCAACCTGCCGCTCATCGGATATGAAACGGTGATCTGTATAAACTGGTGGCGTCTCTTTTCGACAATACCGAGCTCTTTGAGTGTTTCGCTAACAGCACTGCTGTAGGCTCTGATTAGACCTCCAGCTCCAAGTTTAATCCCGCCGAAATAGCGGGTCACCACTGCTGAAACATTCTGCAGATTATTTTTTTTCAGGACTTCAAGCATTGGCACACCGGCGGTTCCGCTGGGTTCGCCATCATCAGATGCCCGCTGTATCATTCCATCTTCACCTATGAGGTAGGCCGAACAGTTATGATTAGCTTTCCAGTGCTCTTTCTTCAGCGTATCGATAAACTGCTGGGCCTCCTCTTCGGTCTCTGTTCGTGCTAATGTGCATATGAAGCGTGACTTTTTTATAATCAGCTCATACTGGCCGTTCTGTTTCAAAGTTCGAAAGTTTTTCATACTCAGGTCCCTTTCAATTCGTTCTTGTGTTGGTGTATAATAGAAGTCAGTCTTTTATATGAGACGTAGTCAGCCAGGAATGGGCTGAATGAGTCTACCAGGTCAACTCATATAATAGGAGGTGAAAAATTAAATATGCGTATTGTGATTGTAACAGATAGCACGGCGTACTTAAATGAGCAGGAGTACAAAGAGGAAAATATTCATTTTGTACCTTTATCCTGTATCTTTGGGAAAAAAGTATATAAAGAAGAAATCGATATGACTACGGATGAATTCTTTGAAAAAGTTAGAGAAGCCGAACAGCTGCCGACGAGTTCGCAGCCTACTGTAGGGGATTTCACGGCTTTGTATGAAAGTCTGCAAGATGACTATGATGCAATCATCAGTATCCATCTGTCCAGCCGGATTTCGGGGACTTTCCAGAACGCGTTCAGCGTTGCGAAATCTATACAAGGTATTTCAGTCCACCCGGTTGATTCAGGTCTGGCAGGAGCAGGACTGGCTTTTCAGGTCAAGGAAGCTGCACGAATGGCCAAGCTGGGTAAATCAGTAAACGATATTATTGAGCGTATGGAAGAACTGAAATCAGAGACTGAAATCTATTTCGTTGTCGATGATCTGACAAATCTTATAAAAGGTGGACGTTTGTCTAAAACTGCCGGGGGAGTCGCGACATTGCTTAAGATAAAACCTGTTCTCACGATGAGAGCTGGAGAGATTATTCCATTCGACAAAATCAGAACCAAGAAAAAAGCAGTCAGAAAGATGGAGAGTGTCTTTGAAGAGTCTGTGAAAAACTCTCATTTTCCTATTCAGGCGACTGTTGTCCACGCCTACTGTGAAGAAGAAGCCAGAGAATTCATGGCATCCTTGGAAGAAAAGTATCCGACTGTCCGCTTCAACTTCAGTTTTCTGGGACCCGTCGTCGGCGTTCATACTGGCGAAGGAGCTATCGGAATGTCCTGGACGAAAGATTACTCCAGAATGTAAGCCACAGCATTTATATATTTATTCAAAGGTCACCCAAAGTGGTGGCCTTTTTTCGTGAGTTTTAAAATAGACGGACAATATATTAGTTAGCGGAAAACTATGATAAAAAGAGGAGGTAAGATAGGTGGACCTGACTAATCTGATTGGCAGGGAACTTCTGCTCAGTGATCTGCTCACTGAGTATACAGAAAGTGACCTCTCGGAGTGTACGTTACGTCCGGCATTTCATATAGTTAAAAGACGAGCTCAGTGCAGCAGGTGTGGGTCTTTATCCAAGCTTACTGAAATATACCCCTGTATCTGCGGGAACAATTGTATCTACTGTAGGTACTGCATTCAGCTAGGAAAGGTTAGAGCATGCGATAAACTAGTGACCTGTGAAGCGGCAGATTTGTTTTCAAAAAAGCCCGTACCCTATTTGAAATGGCAGGGGAGTTTGTCGGAGCAGCAGGAAAAGGCATCTAAAGAAATTGTTCTCTCTATTAAAGAATATACAGATCGTGTGGTATGGGCCGTTACTGGAGCTGGTAAAACAGAGATGCTGTTTAAAGGAATCAGTGAGGCATTGGAGGCGGGAAAGAGAGTCTGCGTGGCTTCACCCAGAATAGATGTCTGTCTGGAACTGGCTCCAAGGATTCAAGCAGCCTTTCCTGATATTCAGACTGCTCTGCTTTATGGAGGAGAGGAGTCTGTCTATATCTACACTCAGCTGGTGATTGCAACGACACATCAGCTCCTTCGATTTAAGGAGGCTTTTGACGTACTGATTATAGATGAAATTGACGCCTTTCCTTATTATCAGAATGAAGGACTGTACTATGCATCAGAAAAGGCAATTAAAAAACAGTCCAGTACTATTTATCTGACGGCTACACCTGACAGGAAGCTGCAGAGAAAAATTGCAAAGGGTCAGATCGAAGCCAGTATCCTGCCTGCGCGCTATCACGGCTACCCGCTTCCTGTGCCGAAAATCATCAGGGGAAAAGACATATTTTCTATGAGTGATATATCCGCCTCCAAAGTCTGCAGACAGATTCTGATGCTTATTTCTCGGGGACAGAAGTTTCTGCTGTTCATCCCGACCATCAGACTGATGGATAGCATTCTGCCAGCTCTAAGACGATTTTTCAGTACCACCAGATTTGAAAGTGTCCATGCTCAGGATCCATTCAGAAAAGAAAAAGTAGAGTCCATGCGGAAAGGAGAGCTGCAATTTTTGATAACAACCACTATTCTCGAAAGAGGCGTAACATTCAAAAATATCGATGTCATCGTTCTTGCTGCCGACCACGATGTCTACACGGAATCGGCTCTTGTACAGATTGCAGGAAGGGCCGGTCGGTCTGCTGACTATCCTGAAGGCAAAGTGACTTTTTATCTTGAAGAGTGGACCAGATCCTCCAAGGGAGCAGTACAACAGATCAGACAGATGAACAGACAAGCAGAAAAGAAAGGACTCCTCTTATGAGCAGATGTAAATGGTGCGGGACGATTCATTCGAATACCCTGACAATACATGCGCTGGTCCGCTTTGAACTGCAACCCGACACCTTATGTTTTCAGTGCAGAGAGAAACTGGAGAGTCTGAATGATCAACTGACGTGCAGAGGATGCAGCCGTATTCAAGACAAGACCGATTATTGCCTGGATTGTCTAAGCTGGCAGAAGACATATCAGGGACACACTCATATTCACGAGGCAATGTACGCTTACAACGAATTCGCCAGCCAGATCATCGAACAGTTCAAGTTCACAGGTGACTGCGTCATTGCCGAACTTTTCGTTAAAGAAGTAAAAGAGTATTTCAGAAAAATAGGACAGACAGCGTTGATTATTCCCATTCCTGTATCCAAAGAAAGTTATTCTGCCAGGGGGTTCAACCAGACAGAGCTACTTCTGGCTGTCTCGGGAGTCACGTACAATTCAGTTTTGGTAAACAGATATCAATGTGGAAGACAGTCAGGAAAAAACAGGAAACAGCGTCTTGAAAGTCCGCAGCCCTTTGATATAGATCCCTGTCATGGCGGACTGATTAGAGGGAAACCAGTTGTGCTGGTAGATGATATCTACACTACTGGTCGGACAATTTATCATGCCTTAGACCTGATTCTTCCGATGGAGCCTTCTTCTATCCGGTCCTTTTCACTATTCAGATAATGAAGAGAAGTCCAGATACAATTTCGTTGAGAAAGTAATCGCTCTCATGTATAATTGAAATAAGCAATAAAGGAATATAATTGCTTGATGATAATATTGGTTGTATAATTACAACTTATATTATACTAGATTTGGAAGGGTGAAGTATTATGCTTAGATACAATGTTAGAGGAGAAAACATTGAGGTGACTCAGGCAATTAGAGAGTATGTGGAGAAAAAGGTAGGGAAAATCGAGAAATATTTCAAGGATGTTCCTGAAGCTAATGCACACGTCAATCTGAAGACATACTCTGACAAAACAGCAAAAGTAGAAGTTACTATACCACTTCCGTATGTTGTCCTTCGTGCAGAGGAAACTTCCCCAGATTTATATGGAAGCGTAGATTTAGTCATTGATAAACTGGAAAGACAAATGAGAAAATATAAAACTAAAATCAATAGAAAAAACCGCCGTTCCCAAGGCGTAGTTGCGCATCAGCAAGCCGAGTCGGACTTATGGGCAGATCTGAACATTGAAGGCGACGACGAAGAAGAATTGAGCGCATCGATCGTCAGAACAAAACGTCTCAGTCTGAAACCGATGGATGCAGAAGAAGCGGTGCTTCAAATGGACATGCTGGGACATAACTTCTTCATTTTTGAAGATGCAGATACTAATGGAACAAGCATCGTATATAAACGTAAAGACGGAAAATATGGACTGATCGAAACAGATTGATTCATCGTTTCCAAAGGCGGGCAGCATGTCCGCCTTTTTTATGAACAAAAACAGAACACTGCTGTGGATATAAACTCTCAAGCCTTTTTTTTGCAGGATAATAGTGGTATGATAATAAAGTATGAGAAAATCCGGAAGTGTACGAAGAATCAACGAATAGAGGAGATTTGTATTCATGGCTCATTTATTAAAGCAGATTTTTGAGAACGATAAAAAAACGTTACGTCGATATGGGAAAATCGCCGATAAAATTGAAGCATTGTCAGCCGATATGGAAGCACTGTCTGACGATGAACTGAAAACTAAAACCGAAGAGTTTAAAAAGAGGTATTCTGCTGGAGAATCCCTGGATGATCTGCTGGTAGAAGCCTTTGCAGCTATCAGAGAAGGAGCGAGAAGAGTCCTGGGACTTTATCCATTCAGAGTTCAGCTAATGGGGGGGATTGCTCTTCACGAAGGAAATATCGCCGAGATGAAAACCGGTGAAGGTAAAACACTGACAGCGACTATGCCTGTATACCTCAATGCAATTTCAGGGGAAGGAGCTCACGTTGTTACAGTCAATGACTACCTGGCTACACGTGATGCTGATGAAATGGGTGAACTTTACCGTTGGATGGGACTGACTGTCGGGCTGAATCTGAACTCGAAATCATCTGAAGAAAAACGAGAAGCCTATAAATGCGATATCACCTATTCTACAAACAATGAACTGGGATTCGACTATTTAAGAGACAACATGGTAGTGTATAAAGAACAGATGGTTCAGCGTCCTTTGAACTTTGCGATCCTGGATGAGGTCGACTCGATCCTCGTTGATGAAGCGAGAACGCCTCTGATCATATCCGGTCAGGCCAATCGTTCGACTTCTTTCTATACGCGCTGTGACTTCTTCGTAAAAGGCTTGAAAGAAGAGGAAGACTACACAATCGATCTTCAGTCCAAATCGATTTCCCTTACTGAAGAAGGGATTGAAAAGGCTGAGAAGACTTTCCGTGTCTCCAACTTGTACGACATCGAAAACCAGGCCTTAGTGCATCACCTGGATCAGTCATTGAGAGCAAACTTTATCATGCACAAGGACTTCGATTATGTTGTTGACGAAGGTGCAGTAAAAATCGTTGACCAGTTTACGGGTCGTATCATGGAAGGGCGTCGTTACTCTGACGGACTTCACCAGGCGATCGAAGCGAAAGAAAATGTTGAGATCCAGAAAGAATCCAAAACTATGGCCACGATCACGTTCCAGAACTACTTCCGTATGTACAAGAAGCTGTCAGGGATGACGGGTACTGCCAAGACAGAGGAAGAAGAATTCAGAGAAATCTACAATATGAATGTTGTAGCTATTCCGACGAACCGTCCGCTTATCCGCGACGACCGTGACGATCTTCTATATCCGACTCTTGAGAGTAAATTCAATGCAGTGGTTCAGGACATCAAAGAACGTCATGCCAAAGGTCAGCCAGTACTTGTCGGTACGGTTGCAGTTGAAACATCAGAACTGATCAGCAAGCTGCTTAAAAAAGCCGGTGTGCCTCATGAAGTACTGAATGCTAAAAATCACTTCAGAGAAGCTGAAATTGTCGTGAATGCTGGACAACCTGGTGCGGTAACGATCGCAACAAATATGGCTGGTCGTGGTACTGACATCAAACTGGGACCTGGAGTCAAAGAACTCGGGGGACTGGCAGTTATCGGGACAGAACGTCACGAATCCAGACGTATCGATAATCAGTTGCGTGGACGTGCCGGCCGTCAGGGAGATCCGGGAGTATCACAATTCTATCTCTCTCTTGAAGACGATCTTATGAAACGATTCGGTTCAGAACGTATCCGCATGGTTCTCGAGCGGTTAAAAATTGCAGAAGACGATGCTGTGATCCAGAGTAAAATGATTAGCCGACAAGTGGAATCAGCTCAGAAGCGTGTGGAAGGGAACAACTATGATACCCGTCGTAATGTTTTGAAATACGATGATGTCATGAGAGAACAGCGTGAAGTCATTTATTCTCAGCGTCAGGAAGTGATTCTGGAACAGGAATCACTTGGTTATGTCACGCTTCCGATGATCAGAAGAACGATCGAGCGTTATGTTCAGCTGAATACTCAGCAGGAAGACAGAACGAAATGGAATCTGGCACACATTGAAGAATTTGCGCATACTGTACTTGTTCATCCAGAAGACCTGACACAGGATGACCTTAAAGGTAAGTCGGCTTCTCAGATCACTGACCTGCTAGTCGATTTGGCCCGTGCCAATTACGATGAGAAAACATCTCAGCTTAACGGTAAGGAACAGGTCCTTGAATTTGAGAAAGTGGTTATCCTTAGAGTCGTTGACCGTAAATGGACGGATCATATCGACCAGATGGATCAGCTGCGTCAAGGAATCGGACTGCGTTCATATGGACAGTTCAATCCACTGACCGAATATCAGCAGGAAGGTTTTACTCTGTTTGAGGAAATGATTGGAGAGATCGAGTACGAAGTGACTCGTCTGCTGATGAAATCTCAAATCAGACAGAACCTGCAAAGAGAACAGGTTACACCTAATGGCGGGAAGAAACAGAATGTCCGTCGAAAAAATAAAAAACCAACCTATTCTCACGATGAAGATACACATACGAGAATGGGATAAGAAGAATAGTGGGAGAAAGGAACGGATAACACGATCTGTTCCTTTTCCTTACGATTAAATGGAGGATGACTATGGAAATTAGTGAAATGTCTCAAAAATTAACTTCAGCCAAACAGAAGGTTGAAGACTTCAGGGGGTCTCTTTGACTTAGAGACGCTGGAAACAGATATAGCAGAGTATGATCATATGATGGCGGACCCCGATTTCTGGAACAACCAGGAGTCTGCCCAGAAAGTCATCAAAGAAGCAAATGAAGTGAAAAGTGTATACCAGTCATTCGCATCACTCGAAGCAAAAACTGAAGAAGTAGAACTTCTAATGGACATGCTAAGGGATGAAGATGATCCGGATATAAGAGAAGAAATAGAAATGACATTATCAGAGCTTGATAAAGCAGTCGAGCAGTTTGAGCTGGATATGCTGCTTAGCGAGCCGTATGACAAGAACAATGCGATTATCGAGCTTCATCCTGGTGCCGGCGGAACGGAATCTCAGGACTGGGGTGAAATGCTTTACCGCATGTATACACGCTGGATCGATAAGAAAGGCTTCAGTTATGAGGTGCTTGAATACCAGAGTGGTGATGAAGCTGGTATCAAGAGTGTGACCCTGTTGGTTAAAGGAATGAATGCATATGGTATGCTGAAAGCTGAAAAAGGGGTCCACCGTCTAGTGCGGATCTCTCCATTTGATTCAAGTGGTCGCCGTCACACGTCATTTGTCTCAATTGATGTGACACCTGAAATCAATGATGATATTGATATCGAGATCAACCCGGATGATATAAGAGTCGATACATTCAGAGCGAGTGGAGCAGGAGGACAGCACATCAACAAAACAGAGTCAGCTGTCAGAATCACTCATAAAGAAACAGGACTTGTCGCATCCAGTCAGGCTGGACGATCACAGCTGGCTAACAGAGAAACAGCTATGAATATGCTGAAAGCTAAACTGTATCAGAAAGAAATGGAAGAGAAACAGAAAGAAATGGATGAAATAAGAGGAGAACAAAAAGAAATAGGGTGGGGTTCGCAGATCAGATCCTATGTGTTCCATCCTTACTCGATGGTGAAGGATCACAGGACAAATTACGAGACGGGTAATACTGATGCCGTTATGGACGGGGATCTGGATCCGTTTATCGAGTCTTATCTTCGAGCCTCAATGAATCGCTCTTAAATTACCTGTTTATTATAATCAGGGATAAATATGCATATAAAAGAATGGTACGGATGAAAATCGGATCATTCTTTTATTGTTATTGTTCAGAATTTAGTACTAAGTAAAATTATAGGGCTGGACAGCAGACATTTTCAGCAGCATTTGAAAAGATAAATAGAACTCCTCGCCTGATTTAAATATTCATTAATATAAGTATTATTAGGTAGCAAGTGAACAGTTATCAATATGTCCTGAATTGTCAAAAATCGGACATAATTATATGTCAAACGTGTATTTATGTATGTAACAAACGATTTGGTTTGTTAATCCCAAAAAAAAAGAATATCCGTTGTGTTTATAATATAATTTCCCATTTATGATTAAAATAAAGTTAAAAGTGGGGAGGTGTGTTGAATTAGGTTATATAAAACATGTTATTTACACTATAATAATACGATTTCCTTACAATGAAATATTTTTGTAATTGTTTTAAAACAGACATCTGTTTTCCCGATGATATACTAATGAAGGCTGGAATAAGCCACACACATAGCAGACCAGAAGTTAAGAAGTTAAAATTTCAATAGATAGGTGATTATTTAATGATAGAAATGACTAATGTCTACAAAAAGTACCCTAATGGCATCACTGCTATAAATGGTCTCGATGTAAGAATCGACCAAGGTGAATTTGTATATGTTGTAGGTCCAAGTGGAGCGGGTAAATCTACTTTTATAAAAATGATTTACAGAGAAGAAGTTCCAACTAAAGGAAATGTAAAAGTAGGGGAATTTGACTTAGTGAAACTGAAAGCTAAGAAAGTACCTTTCCTCAGAAGACATGTCGGCGTGGTCTATCAGGACTTTAAACTCCTGCCAAGACTGACCGTATATGAGAACGTCGCTTATGCGATGCAGGTTGTTGGTAAAAATCCGAAACAGATTCAGAAACGTGTACTGGAAGTCCTCGATCTTGTTGGACTGAAACACAAAGTTCGCATGTTTCCAAATGAACTGTCCGGTGGAGAACAGCAGCGTGTAGCGATTGCTCGAGCAATTACTAATATGCCGCGAGTGCTAATCGCAGACGAACCGACGGGTAACTTAGACCCTGAAACAGCATGGGGGATTATGGATTTGCTTGAAGAAATCAACAATCGGGGAACAACGGTCATCATGGCAACGCACAACAGTGACATTGTGAACCGAGTAAGGCATAGAGTACTGGCAGTTGAAAACGGCCGTATTGCCCGTGACCAGGAAGAAGGGGGATACGGATATGAAAGCTAGAACATTCTGGAGACATATTAAAGAATCATTTAAAAGTATTAAACGTAACGGATGGATGACTTTCGCGGCGGTCAGTGCAGTTGCAGTTACCCTGCTTCTTGTAGGGAGTTTCATCGCAATCCTGATGAACGTCAATAAACTTGCAACAGATGTTGAAGAAGATGTTAGTGTCAGAGTTTATATCGATCTGGCAGCTGAAGAAGAAGATCAGGAAGCTCTGCAGCAGAACCTTGAAGAGCTGGATGAAGTGGAACAGGTTGTATTCTCAAGCAGAGATGACGAACTGAGTCAGGTTATCGGAAGTTACGGTGACGAATTTGGTCTGTTTGAGGGTGATGACAACCCGCTTCACGATGTGTTCATCGTCAATACCGCAGCACCTGAAGTTACATCGGACGTAGCTGACCAGACTGAAGACATGAACTTTGTAGCGGATGTAAACTATGGCGGTGCGACGGCTGACCGATTGTTCGAAGTCATGGCTACTGTGAGGAATGTCGGAGCAGTTATCATTGTTGCACTGATTTTCACAGCTGTCTTCCTAATTGCGAACACGATAAGGATGACGATTTTCTCAAGAAGAACCGAAATCGAGATCATGAAACTAGTTGGTGCGACAAACTGGTTCATCCGTTGGCCGTTCCTCATTGAAGGAGCGCTTATCGGGTTTATCGGAGCACTGATACCAGTTTCAATCATCTCTTATATTTATCTTAGTGGATTTGATACCATCATGACTTATCTGTCAGGAACCTATTTTGCCTTACTGGAACCAAATCCGTTCCTGATTCAGCTAGTTGCACTTCTTCTGATGATCGGTGTCGTCATTGGTAGTGTCGGATCATCACTATCCATCAGAAAATTCCTGAAAGTTTAAGATCATTTAAGGAGAGGGGCTTCCCTCTCGTACATATAAAAACAAAATAGCAGAGAAGAGGCAGACAGACGTGGATATTAGAAGTAAATTTAAGAATGCGATTGTAGCAGGGATAATTGGAATGACTGTGTTGAGTGGAATACCGTTTAAAGCAGAGGCTACTCCTCTTACAGAAGGGGACTACTCTGAACAAATGGACGCTCTTGATTCGAAGGAAGAAGAAGCAGAACAGAGACTGAAAGAAATTGCTGAAAAAATCGAAGCGACTGAAAAGGAAGCTGAAGAATTGGTTCAGCAGCTTCAGGAAACAACCGACGAACTGCAGGCAATTCAGAAAGAAATAAGTACCGTTTCTAAACAGATTGAACAGAGAGAAGAGCAGCTTCAGTCTCAAATTCGTGCGTTGCAAGTCACTGGACAATCCGGAAATGTTCTCAGATTTATTTTAGATTCCGAGTCACTTGGCGATGCGTTCGGGCGTATCGATGTGGTGAACACCCTGTTTTCTGCGAACCAGAATCTTATGGAAAAACAGATAGAGGACAAAGAGCTGATTGCAGCAAATGAACGTCTGACTATCAAAAAACAGGAAGAACAGACTCTTTTGGCTGCCAACCTGGAAAATTCTAAAGTTCAGCTGGAAGAAAATCAAGCCGAGCAGGAAATGATGATGGCTGCCATTGCAGCAGAACGCTCCCAAGTAAGAGAAGAAAGAGAAGCATTCTTAGCACAGCAGCGTGAAAGTCAGCGTCGTCTGGAAGAAATTCAGACATCAAGAACAGCTGCTGAATCAGCGGCTCCAGTCAATGTGTCACAGGCGACTGAGGAAGAACAGGTCAGTACTAGTTCTTCCAGCAAGCCAGCTGAAGAAAAAGCAGAGCCTGCAGCACCAGCCGCATCAGGTGGGGTGATCAGTAACGCACATAGTCTGACAGGATCCCCTTATTCATATGGCGGTACGACACCTGCAGGATTCGACTGTTCAGGTTATACCCAGTTTGTTTTCCGTCGTGCTGGAAGAAGCATTCCAAGAAGTGCAGCAGCACAGTTCGGAGCCAGCAGACGTGTTTCATTGTCAGAAGCGCAGCCTGGGGATCTGATTTTCTTCAACCAGTCAGGTTCAGTCGACCACGTAGGTATTTACCTTGGTGGGGGCCGCTTTATTGGTGCACAGACTTCCACTGGCGTAGCAGTAGCTTCATTTACATCAGGTTACTGGTCTAACTATGTAGCAGGTTTTGGACGTCCATAAATTATTTAAACCTTTCATTCATCGATTATTATCGATAAGTGAAAGGTTTTTTTATTTATCCTCAAGTTTTTGTCAGAACAGGCCCCTATTTTCCAAGTGGGTATGATAAAATGATGAAGAGAAAGAAAAGAAGGGATGACCAGCATGACCGTATTGCAAAATATTCTACTCGCACTAGTTTTATTCATCTTACAGCCGATCTTTCTTGTCGGAATTGCACTCGTTTTTATAGCGAAGAGCAGACGTTTCAAGTACGCACGTCATCAATTAAGAGCAAGCATATACAAGGACCATTATGAACTGAAGCGATTCTTCTTATGGGGACTGATACCAGGGGCCATCCTGTCTGCTGTTTCTTTCATTGCGGGACTTCCGGTCAGTCTTGACTGGATCATTGCCTATCAGATCGTTACGCTGCTCATGCTTGGTTTCGGCTACCGTTTTCTTCATCCGGTATTTACGTTCAGTCTCTCAGCATTACTGATTCTTGCTCTGGGTTTTTTCGTGCCAGAGAATATGAGTCTCACAGTAATTGTCGGTCAGTTCAACAGCCCGCTCATACAAGGAGACAGTTTGTCTTTTCAGGGGCTGCAACCGATATTGGGACTGGTTATCCTAGTTTTACTGAGCACGATTCTTACTCTTCATATAGCTAAAATCAATCAGTTTACTCCACGCTTTCTGAAAACGAAGCGAGGAAAACTCGTTGCCCGATACCGTATGACACCATTATGGCTGATTCCTCTAGTGGTTGTCGTTCCCGGGACTACCTTCACCCAACTGTTTGACTGGTGGCCTGTTTTTTCAATCGGCGGTCAGCCCTATTCATTTCTGATCCTGCCTGTTCTGGTAGGCTTCAGGTATACAGTACAGGCTCAGATGCCGACACAGGCTAAGAACTTGCTGGTAAAAGACTTTGTCAGCTTATCCGTCATAGGCGTCATCCTGTTTGCACTAACTTTCTGGCAGGTTGAACTAGCAGCTGTAGGATTAGCTGTCCTTCTCCTTGGTGGAGTGATTGTGCTTTATAGACACAGACTTCGGGAAAGGAAATGGAACTTCCGGTTTGGACCTGCTGAAGAAGGCCTGCGTGTAGTAGGCGTAAGACCCGGCAGTCCTGCCGAAAAAATGGACATTGAAATTGGGGATACGATACTGGAGTCTAACCAGAAAAAACTTGAACGTGCGGAAGATTTTACCGAATCCCTCTTTCTGAGCCGCTCCTACTGCAAGCTTAAGATAAAACGTGTTGATGGTGAGCTGGTCATGACAGAAACCGCACTGTATGAAAACGATCCTCATGATCTCGGTGTTGTTCTCCTGGAAGAAATTAGTTTGGTTAAATAAATGATGTCCACAGGTTGGATTCAATGGTGACAATTTGAGATAAAATTAAAACAGCATGGTTCTGATCTTTCCTGCAGTTATTCAGGAAGTCAGGACCGTGCTGTTTTTGTCTGCACATTAAGAGCAATATAGAACCGGAGAATATTTTATTACAGACGTGTTTATTAAAGGCTTGATAAATTGCGAATACATGGTAAAATGTACATATGAAAAGTTGTTCATATTTAAAAAATACGTATTATGTAAAAGGAGAATGTCTATGTCCCTTTCCGGTGAAACAATCAGCGAAGTGACTGATCTGTTTAAAGCATTAAGTGATCCTGGACGTCTGAAAATAATTTATGCACTTTCTGATTCTGAAATGAGCGTGACTGAACTGGCTGAAAGCCTTGAGGTTGAACAGTCAGCGCTCTCTCACCAGCTCAAGATACTGAAAAATGTCCGGCTTGTAGGTGTTAGAAGAGAAGGCAGAAAAAGGGTGTATTCTCTAGCTGATGACCATGTCTATAACTTACTCACACAAGTCATATCCCATGCAAATGAAAAGAGGTAATCATATGATAACGTATAAGATCAAAGGACTGCACTGCGGGAACTGCAGTACCGAACTGGAGACAAGAATCAATGCGAGTCAGCACGATGCAGCAGTCAGCATTGATTATGATCACAGAGAGCTCACTGTGGATGAAAGTAAAGCGGACCTAAAGGCAATTTTTAAAATACTGGAGTTTAATAAACTGACATTAATTGACAGTCATGAGGAGACTGATTCAACTGATCATCAGCATGGACATCACGACCACGATCATCATGGACTGACAGGCATGCAGAGTCAGTCAGCAACAACTAAAATCACGGTTGTTTTCTATTTGAACCTCATGTTCTCGATTATCGAATTTATTTTTGGCTTTCTATTTAATAGTATGGCCATCGTTAGTGATGCCGTTCATGACTTAGGTGATGCTTTATCCGTTGGGGCAGCAGGATATTTTGAAAGACTATCAGGTAAAGAAGCTAATGACCAGTACAGTTTCGGCCATCAGCGCTTTTCCCTTCTTGGGGCTCTGCTTACATCTGTTGTTCTGATTGGTGGGTCTGCACTTGTTATTTTTCATTCTGTTCCACGTATATTTTCGCCGGAACCAGTCAATTATCAGGGGATGTTATGGCTCGCTATAGCTGCAATTGGAGCGAACGGTTTTGCTGCGTGGCTCATGAGTAAAGGACACTCACATAACGAATCCCTTATCAATCTGCACATGATCGAAGACTTACTGGGATGGCTTGGTGTATTGGCAGTCAGCGTCACTTTACATTTTACCGACTGGTATTACCTTGATCCTCTTTTATCGGTAGCGGTTGCTCTCTTCATTATGATCAAGACCTGGCCGTTATTCAAAGAGACGATTCAAGTCTTTCTTGAAGCTACACCCAAAAATATCTCTAGGCCGACAATTGAAGAGCTGCTCATACGGTCTGAAGAAGTAACGAATATCAGTCACCTTCATATCTGGTCAATCGACGGGCGGGAACATGCACTGACAGTCACATTAAGTACAGGCTGCTCTGATCAGAAGCGACTCGAAGAGGTCAAGACAAGCATCAGACAGGAACTGGTCAAGAAGAATATTACTCACAGCACAATCGAGTTTGTTTATGACCCAGCTGACATTCTGAAAAAAAGATTTGAAAACGGGTAAGATAGTTGTTAGTATAAAGTAACTTTAGGCACAAACAGGGGGAGATACATTATGGGAATGCATGAATATTTTAAAAGTTTAAGTGATCTGGAAAAAATATACCGCTGCCCGGGAAAGTTTAAGTTCGAGGAACATTCTGTTGCCTCACATTCATTCAAAGTCACAAAAATTGCTCAGTTTCTGGGGACAGTAGAAGAATATCACGGCAATGAAATCAACTGGAAAGCCTTGTATGAAAAAGCACTTAATCATGACTACGCCGAGATTTTTATTGGGGACATTAAAACGCCTGTCAAATATGCCGATCCGGACTTAAGAGAGCGGCTGGCAAACGTAGAAGAATCAATGACGCATCATTTCATTGAGCAGGAAATTCCTAAAGAGTTTCAGGCGATATACTATGAACGTTTGAAAGAAGGGAAAGATGATACCCTTGAAGGAAAAATTCTGTCAGTTGCAGATAAGGTCGATCTTTTATATGAGTCCTTCGGGGAAATTCAGAAAGGTAATCCAGAGAATCTCTTTACTGAAATCTATCAGGAGTCACTTGATACCATTCTGGAATTTAAAGAAATGGTCTCTGTAAAATATATTCTGTCTGAAATTCTGCCTGATCTGCTCAGCGGTGAATTTACAAATCAGTCGGAACTTGAGAAAATTTCAGAAAAAATACTCAAGCACCATAATATAGAACAAACATTCGCTTTAGGAGAGTGAGTGTGATATACTATCAGAGTAATTTGGAGGAAAGGGTACGCTCTTTCCTTTTTATGTACCGCCAGACCAAGTCAAATAGTCGAATATTCAGAATGAAAAACGTACAATAAAGATACCATGAGCGTGATAAATTAGATCAATGGCAAAGGAAGGCAATAGAATGGCAAACGATAAAATAGAAGTGAGAGGCGCAAGGTCGCATAATCTTAAAAATGTGGATGTGACGATTCCTAGAGACAAACTGGTTGTAATGACGGGGTTGTCAGGATCGGGAAAAAGTTCGCTGGCATTTGATACTTTGTATGTAGAGGGACAGCGGCGCTATGTTGAGTCGCTGTCTGCCTATGCTAGACAGTTCTTAGGTCAGATGGACAAACCGGACGTCGACAGCATAGAAGGGCTCAGTCCTGCAATTTCCATTGACCAGAAAACCACGAGTAACAACCCCCGTTCGACAGTAGGAACGGTTACTGAAATCAATGACTACCTGCGCCTGATGTATGCCCGTATAGGCAAGCCGATCTGTCCGAACGACGGCACTGAAATATCAAGTCAGTCCATCGAACAGATGGTTGATCGTATACTGGAGTATCCAGAACGCACACGTCTGCAGATCCTGTCTCCGATCGTCAAAGAGAAAAAGGGACAGCATAAAAAAGTGCTTGAGAAAATCAAAAGTGAAGGTTATGTCCGACTGAGAGTGGATAACGAAGTCATGGATATCGGCGACGAGATTGAACTGGATAAGAATAAAAAACATTCGATCGAAGTCATCATTGACCGTATCGTAGTAAAAGATGGTATCCGTTCCCGACTGTTTGATTCTGTTGAAGCGGCGCTGTCACTGGCAGACGGCTATGTCATAGCTGATATCATCGATCAAGAAGAGATTCTGTTCAGTGAACACTATGCCTGTCCAGTCTGCGGCTTTACTCTTCCGCCGTTAGAACCTAGACTGTTTTCATTCAATGCGCCATTTGGTGCGTGTTCTGAATGTGATGGTCTTGGAACAAAACTTGAAGTAGATGTTGATCTTGTGATTCCGGACAGAAGCCTGTCTCTGGATGATGGAGCGATACTGCCCTGGCAGCCGATCAGTTCCAATTATTATCCTCAGATGCTGTCCCAGGCATGTGATGCTTTTGACATTGATACAACTGTGCCTTTTGAGGCTCTGCCTAAGAAGAAACAGACTATCGTATTGAATGGATCAGGTACCAAGAAATTCCATTTTCATTATAAAAATGATTTTGGAAGTGTAAGAGACACAATGATTCCTTTTGAAGGAGTCCTGAACAACATCTCGAGACGATACCATGAAACCAACAGTGACTTTACCCGCAATCAGATGCAGCAGTATATGACAGAACTGGAATGTCATGTCTGTCATGGGAAACGTCTCAACAGAGAGGCCTTGTCAGTCAAGGTTCGAGGAGAAGATATCGGAGATGTCAGCAGTTATTCAGTTGAAAAAGCACACACCTTTTTTGATGAGCTCTCTCTTTCTGACACAGATACGACAATCGCTGCCCCAATTAAGAAAGAAATCAAGGACCGGTTGTCATTCCTTCGTAATGTCGGTCTGGATTATCTGACTTTGAACAGAAAAGCAGGAACTTTGTCAGGTGGAGAGGCTCAGCGTATTCGTCTTGCGACACAAATTGGATCGAATCTGTCCGGCGTACTCTATATACTTGATGAGCCGTCTATAGGGCTTCATCAGAGGGACAATAACCGACTGATCGATTCCCTAAAAAAAATGAGAGATCTTGGTAACACCCTGGTTGTCGTAGAACATGACGAAGATACCATGCGGGCAGCTGACTATCTGATTGACATTGGTCCCGGTGCCGGAGAAAACGGGGGAGAAGTGGTTGCTATGGGTACGCCTGAAGAAATCGAACAGCATCCTGATTCTATCACCGGGGCATATCTATCCGGCAAGAAAGCCATTCCTGTCCCTGCTGAACGACGACACGAAGATCACGGGACGATTGAAATCAAAGGAGCGGCCGAAAACAACTTGAAAAATGTGGATGTCACTTTTCCTTTAGGACGATTCACAGCCGTCACAGGGGTATCCGGCTCAGGTAAAAGTTCATTGGTCAATGAGATACTGAAAAAGGCTCTGGCACGTGAAGTAGGGCGTTCCAAAGCTCGTCCTGGCAAATATAAGTCGATCAAAGGATATGAACAGCTTGAAAAAGTCATCGATATCGATCAGAGTCCAATCGGAAGAACACCTAGAAGTAACCCGGCGACCTATACGAGTGTATTCGATGACATCAGAGATTTGTTTGCCAAAACGAATGAAGCCAAGATGCGTGGATACAAAAAAGGACGCTTCAGCTTCAACGTCAAGGGCGGACGGTGTGAGGCGTGCAGAGGAGATGGCATACTGAAAATCGAGATGCATTTCCTGCCTGATGTATATGTTCCGTGCGAAATCTGTCACGGGACACGCTACAACTCAGAAACACTTGAAATAAAGTATAAAGGAAAGAATATTTCAGAAGTGCTCGGCATGACGATTGAAGAAGCCGTCGACTTTTTCTCTAATATTCCAAAAATCGAGCGGAAACTTCAGACGATTATTGATGTCGGCTTAGGCTATATGACTCTTGGTCAGCCCGCTACGACATTATCAGGAGGAGAAGCTCAAAGAATGAAGTTGGCCAGTGAGCTGCATAAACGTCAGAATGGCCACAACTTCTATATTCTAGATGAGCCGACGACAGGCCTGCATGCCGATGACATTGCCCGTCTGCTGGAAGTTCTCGACCGACTGGTTGAAGCAGGAAATACCGTTCTTGTTATCGAACACAACCTTGATGTCATCAAGGTAGCGGATCATATTATAGATCTGGGACCTGAAGGTGGAGCCGGTGGGGGAACGATTATTGCAACAGGTACACCTGAGGAAATCGCAGAGTGTGAAAAAAGTTATACGGGCCACTTCCTGAAATCTATCCTGGATAAAGTCCCGCAGTGAACTACCCACCACTTAAATCCTCCGGATTTTGAAGTGGGGGCTTCCTACGAACTCCATTCTTGTCTGCACAGATTTCATGCAGACAGAGGAATCGGATATGGGTAGGCTCAAAAGGCAGTCCC